>NZ_BLJH01000016.1:0-147963 GCF_009811895.1 Novosphingobium sp. TCA1
TTCACGCGCGGCTTTACGTTGTAGTCGATCACCCGCTTCACGGGCACGAGGATCTTCATCTGATCGGGTCCTCTCAGGTTTCAGGCACGGCGTGTTTAGCCGCTCGATTAAATCCACTCAAGGCCTGCCTAATGGGCAATTGACGTATACGTCAAGCCCTGCCGACGGCGAGATGAGCCCTAAGTGGGATCACGCCGCATGCATATCGCAAATCCGCAGGAATGCGCATCGTCCGGGCAGAAACGGGAGGCCGAGAATTACTATGAAGTCGCAAAGGCGCACTTCGTCCGGTCTTCAAATGCAAACGGCGGGGGTTCGAAAACCCCCGCCGTCGCATTATCCGATAAGGATCGCGTGATCCCAGGAACGGCGCCTATCAGGCGGCGACGTTCTTGACCTCTGCCACGATCTTCTTGGCGGCATCGCCCAGGTCGTTGGCGGGGACGATCGGCAGGCCCGAATTGGCCAGGATGTCCTTGCCCTGCTGGACGTTGGTGCCTTCGAGGCGAACGACGAGCGGAACCGAGAGGTTCACTTCCTTCGCCGCGGCCACGATGCCGTCAGCGATGACGTCGCATTTCATGATGCCGCCGAAGATGTTGACGAGGATGCCCTTCACGTTCGGATCGCGCAGGATGATCTTGAACGCCGCGGTCACCTTTTCCTTGGTGGCGCCGCCGCCAACGTCAAGGAAGTTGGCCGGGAACGAGCCGTTGAGCTTGATGATGTCCATCGTGGCCATGGCGAGGCCGGCACCGTTGACCATGCAGCCGATGTCGCCGTCGAGCTTGATGTAGGCCAGGTCGTACTTCGAGGCTTCGACTTCGGCCGGATCTTCTTCGGTCTCGTCGCGCAGGGCCTGCACGTCGGGGTGACGGTACAGAGCGTTCGAATCGAAGCTCATCTTGGTGTCGAGGACGAGCAGGTTGCCGTCCTTGGTTTCGACGAGCGGGTTGATTTCGAGCATGTCGCAGTCAAGCGCCACGAAGGCTTCGTAGAGCTGCTTGGCGATCTTCTGCGCCTGCTTGTTGAGTTCGCCGGTCAGCTTGAGGGCGAAGGCAACGGCACGGCCGTGGTGGGCCTGGAAGCCTGCAGCGGTGTCGATGGTGACGGTGGTGATCTTCTCGGGAGTGTTGTGGGCAACATCCTCGATGTCCATGCCGCCTTCGGTCGACACGATCATGGCGACGCGGCTCGAAGCGCGGTCGACGACCATCGACAGGTAGTATTCCTCGGCGATGTCGACGCCGTCGGTCACGTAGAGGCGGTTCACCTGCTTGCCGGCTTCACCGGTCTGCACGGTGACGAGGGTGTTGCCGAGCATTTCCTTGGCGAAAGCTTCGACTTCCTCGACCGACTTGGCGAGACGCACGCCGCCCTTGGCGTCGGCCGGCAGTTCCTTGAACTTGCCCTTGCCGCGCCCACCGGCGTGGATCTGGGCCTTCACGACATAGAGCGGTCCGGGCAGCTGCTTGGCGGCGGCAACCGCTTCCTCGACGGTGAGAGCGGCAATGCCGGCCGGGATGCCGACGCCGAACTTCGCAAGCAGTTCCTTTGCCTGGTATTCGTGAATGTTCATCGCTGAAATCGCTTTCTGCTGGAGGTCCGTGGGAAAGGCGTGAGTAGCCCCGAACTTGATCCCGGCCGCATAAGCACATCCCTGCGCGCTTGAAAAGTCCCGTTCCCTGCGCAATGGGATCGCGCGGTCCAACGGATCGCCGGAATAATGAGAACGACTCGCGCATGATCGATCGCGACAGATTGGAACATATCGTCCGCGAAGCCGGACGGATCGCCATGGCCGGTTGGCCGGGTGACGGAAACCCCTGTGAGCACTGGGAAAAGGTCCCCGGCAGCCCGGTGAGCGCCGCCGACATCGCGGTGGATTCGTTCCTCAAGCAGGAACTGGGCGGACTGCTGCCCTCGGCAGGCTGGCTCTCGGAAGAAACCGTGGATTCGCCCGCGCGCCAGGGCCGCGAGCTGGTCTGGCTGGTCGATCCGATCGACGGGACGCGCGATTTCATTGCCGGGCGCACGGGCTGGGCGGTTTCGGTCGCGCTGGTCAATACGCGGCGCCCGCTGATCGGCCTGCTCCACGCTCCGGCGCGGGCGCGGGAGGCCGGGGGCGAGTTCTGGTACGGCGAGGCGGGCAAGGGAAGCTGGCGCAACGGCAGGCCGCTGCGGGCAAGCCACCGCGAGACGCTGGCGGGCGCGCGGGTTCCGGCGAAGAAGCTGGCGCCGGAAGATGCCGATCTCGCGCTTGTCGACCAGCCCAACTCGATTGCCCTGCGCATGGCGATGGTTGCGGCGGACGAGGCGGACCTGCTGGCAACCTTGCGCTGGGGCTACGAGTGGGACATCGCCGCCGCAGGCCTGATCGCGCGCGAGGCCGGGGCCGCAGTTACCGACGCTTTCGGCAAGCCGCTCAACTACAACAAGCACGACCCGCGCGCCTTCGGCGTGCTGGTGAGTTCACCGGCGATCCACGATGCAGCGGTCGCGCGCCTGGCGGACCGGGCGGAGCGCTATTCGGCGTAGTTTGCGTATCCCGGGCTTTCGCCCGGCAAAACGGCCATCCGGCCGTTTTGAGCGGCACCGGCCCACGCCCCCACCCGACCTCCCATCTAGGATACACTGAATGGGAGGTCGGGTGGGGGCGTGGGCCGGTGCCGCAAGCCTTCGACGGATGTCGAAGGCGTATCGAGCAAAAGGCGTACCGAACAAAGCCGTACCAAGCGAAAAGGGGCCGAACCCGCAGGCCGACCCCTTTCCCGATCCCGCTTTCCAGCGGAAACACTTTATTACGATCAGCGCGCGGCCGAGGCTTCGTCCTGGGTGACCGGCGTGATCTTGATTTCGACGCGGCGGTTCTTGGCGCGGCCTTCGGCGGTGGTGTTGTCCGCCACCGGATAGTTCTTGCCCATGCCCTGCGTCTGGATACGCGCCGAGGAAACCCCGCGCGAGATCAGGTAGCGCGCGACCGAATCGGCGCGGCGCTTGGAAAGATCGAGGTTGTAGGCATCCGAACCGGTCGAGTCGGTGTGGCCATAGACGTCCACCAGACTGTCGGGATACTTGACCATGCTCTGGGCGACGCTGTCGAGCGAGGCCTGGAACGAGGGGCTGATCTCGGTCGAATCGACGGCGAAGGTCACGTCCGGCAGGTTGAGCAGGATGCCGTCGCCTTCCTGGCTGACGTCGATGCCCGAACCGGCGGTGTCTTCCTTCAGTTCCTTGATCTGCTTGTCCATCTGGTAGCCGACCACGCCGCCGGCCACGCCGCCGATACCGGCGCCGACGATACGGGCGGTCTTGCCGCCGATCACGCTGCCGAGGAGATAGCCGAGGCCCGCGCCGCCGGCGCCGCCGATGGCGGTGCGGGAAACCTTGCGCTCACCCGTGTTCGGATCCGTGACGCAGGCCGATACCGCGACAAGCGAGAGCGCGGCCAGGGCGGACGTCATCAGGCGTGATTTCTTCATGGTCTTCCCTCCTGTTCAGAAACACTTCCACGGGCGTCTGTGTGGTAGTGGACATGAATAGCAGATGGCTGATCCCGGCGAAACGATTGCTGTCGGCTTGGGTTCCCGCCGACGTGGCCAAGTGCATTTTGCATCGTTTCTATCCAAGCTCCCTGACCGAGTCCGCGCCCAAGTCCTTCGGCCAAACCGCATTTCCAATCCGTGACGTTTATGTCGATGTGCAACAGCCGCTTCGCAGGTGCGGCGATTTCTGCTAGCGCAGGGTTACTGTGACACCATTTCCCTGGACCGACCTCCTCATCATCGCCGGCCTGATCCTGCTCAACGGCCTGTTCTCCATGTCCGAGCTGGCCATCGTGTCCGCGCGCACGGCCCGGCTGAAAGTCTCCGCCGACAAGGGCAGCGGCGCCGCGCGCACAGCGATCGAGCTGGCGGCGGACCCCGGCAAGTTCCTCAGCACCGTCCAGATCGGCATCACCCTGATCGGCATCATCGCCGGTGCCTATTCGGGCGCCAGCCTGGGCGGGCCGGTGGGCGAACGGCTTGCCGCGCTGGGCGTGCCCGCACGCTTCGCCAGCGAGGCGGGCTTCACGCTGGTGATCATCGCCACCACTTTCGCCAGCCTGGTGGTGGGCGAACTGGTGCCCAAGCAGCTTGCCCTGCGCATGGCCGAACCGGTCGCCATCATCATGGCCCGGCCCATGGCCTGGCTCGCCCGGATCATGGCGCCCTTCGTCTGGCTGCTCGACAAATCGTCCGGCCTGATCCTGCGCCTCTTCTCCATTCGCGGCGGCGGGCAGGAACAGCTCACGGCCGAGGAACTCCAGATGATCTTCGCCGAGGCCACCCGCTCCGGCGTGATCGAGGAAGAAGAGCGCGCGATGATGACCGGCGTCATGCGCCTGGCCGACCGGCCGGTGCGCGAACTGATGACGCCGCGCAACCAGATCGACTGGATCGACGTCAACGCCGGTGAGGACGCGCTGCGCGCCAAGATCGCGGCCTCGCCCCATTCCATGCTGCCGGTGGCGGAAGAAGGTTCGCCGGACAATATCGTCGGCATCCTCAAGGTCCGCGAGGCACTGGCCGCGCTGGTCGAAGGGCAGGCCGTCGATATTGCCGCCATGATGAAGAAGGCGGAAGTGATCCCCGACCAGCTCGACGCCATGGATGCCCTGCGCAAGTTGCAGCAGGCGGAAGTGACGATGGCGGTGGTCCATGACGAATACGGCCATCTGGAAGGCCTTGTCACCACGTCCGACATGCTGGCGGCGCTGGCGGGAACTTTCGTCGGCCACCAGGACGAAGGCGATGCCCCGCTGGTGGTGGAGCGCGAAGACGGATCGCTGCTGGTCTCGGGCGCGATGCCCGCCGACGCGCTGGCCGACCGCCTCGGCATGACCCTGTCCGACGACCGCGAATATGCGACTGCGGCGGGTCTTGTCCTTGCCGTGATGAAGAAGGTCCCGCGCGAAGGCGAATTCTTCGCCGACCAGGGCTGGCGTTTCGAGGTCGTCGACATGGACGGCCTCAAGATCGACAAGATTCTCGTTTCCCGCCTCGACGAAGACGGCGGGGACGACGGAGTTGCCGGAGAGGCATAAAGGAACGGCCCCCGCGCCAATGGCGTGGGGGCCGTTCTGATCCCGATACAAATCGGGCCTTCGAGGCCGGCCCTTAAAAAGGCCGGCCCTTTTCATGTCCGGATCAGCTGGCGCGGCGGACGGCGCCCTTGTGGGTGCCTACCGACTTGCCGCCGCGCGGACGGAAGCGGCGCTTGCGCTCACCCTCTTCGCCGCCCTGCTCGCGGCGATCGCCGCGCGGTGCATCGCTGCGGGGACGGTCGTCACGGCGGCGCTCGTCGCCGCGGCGCTCGGTGCGCTCACCCTGCGGACGCTCGCCCGAGCGCTCACCATGCGGGCGATCCCGGCGCTCGCCGCGCGGCTGCTGGCTGCGGTTGCCGCCGCCACGGCCGTCACGGCGGCCTTCGCCCTGACGCTGGCCGTCACGCGAACGGCCGTTGCCCTGAGGCTCGGTCGGCGCACGGCGCGACGGGGCAGGCAGGCGCGCGGCCTGCTTCTGAAAGTCTTCCGGCAGGCCGAGCGCGGCCAGCTTCACGCGGGTCAGCTTCTCGATATCGCGGATATAGGGCTTCTCGTCCGGGGCGACGTAGCTGATCGCCACGCCGTCCGCGCCCGCACGGGCGGTGCGGCCGATGCGGTGGACGTACTGTTCGGCCACGTTCGGGATCTCGAAGTTGTAGACGTGGCTGACACCCGAGACATCGATGCCGCGCGCCGCGATGTCGGTGGCGACGAGGATGCGGATCGTGCCCTGGCGGAAGCCGCCGAGCGCGGCGGTGCGCTGGGCCTGGCTCTTGTTGCCATGGATCGCGGCAGCCGGGATGCCGGCGGCGACGAGGTGGCGGACCACGCGGTCGGCGCCGTGCTTGGTGCGGGTGAAGACCAGCGCGCGGTCGATCGCGCCGTGCTCGGCCTTCTCGGCGGCGTCCTCGGCCAGGCCTTCACGCAGGCTGAGGGTCAGAAGCGCCTGCTTCTCGGCCTGGTTGATGAAAGTGGCGTACTGTTCGACGCGCTCGGCCGTGGTCGACTGCGGTGCGACTTCGACCTTGACCGGGTTGTTGATGAACTGCTTGCCCAGCTCGGCGATCGCCTGCGGCATGGTGGCCGAGAAGAACAGGCTCTGGCGCTGCTTGGGCAGGAGCGCGGCAACGCGCTTCAGCGGGACGATGAAGCCGAGGTCCATCATCTGGTCGGCTTCGTCGAGCACGAAGATCTCGACATGGCGCAAGGTCAGCGCGCGGCTGTCGATCAGGTCGAGCAGACGGCCGGGGGTGGCGACCAGGATGTCGGTGCCGCGCTCCAGCGCGCGGGCCTGCTTGCCGGCGGGCACGCCGCCGAAGATGCACTGGACCGAGAGGTTCAGGAACTTGGCATAGCCGCGCATGTTCTCGGCGATCTGGGCCGCGAGTTCGCGGGTCGGCGAGAGCACGAGCATGCGGCAGCCGGCGTTCTGGCGCGGCTTGGGATCGTTCGCCAGGCGATGCAGCGAAGGCAGCGAGAACGCGGCGGTCTTGCCGGTGCCGGTCTGCGCGATGCCGAGAATGTCACGACCTTCGAGCAGCGCGGGAATGGCCTGGCGCTGGATCGGCGAAGGATCGGTGTAGCCCTTGGCCGCGAGCGCACGGAGAATCGGCTCGGCCAGACCAAGTTCGGAGAAATAGGACATGTGTCACTTTCACAAGGTGCGGGGCGCGCGGAAGGTACTTGGCCCGCGCACACAGCAAGGTGTCGTTACGGGCGACCCTGCGTGAAGAAGGAAGCTGGTTCAAAAGGACAACCGCTCATCCGGGCCGGTCCGCATCGGGACCTCACGCTGCTCACGGATTGCGGCAGGGAAGAACCCTACGCGCCGGTTGTCGGGAGGCATTTAGTGTGCGCTGCGGAAAAACGCAAGATAATTGCGTCTGGAGTCTTTCTGGTTTGCGGCACCGGCCCACGTCCCCACCCGACCTACCACTCGGTGTATCCTTGATGGGAGGTCGGGTGGGGGCGTGGGCCGGTGCCGCAAGCTCGTCACGGATGTGACGAGCGTACTCAACAAAGACTCACCGGATTTTCAAATCAACTCGTGAACAGCGCCTTCCTGATGACAGCATGGACGCCGTAGTTGCCGTTGACGATCTGCGAGACACCGAAGTCCACGCCTACCGACAGCAGCGAGATCGCCTCGTCCTCGGTCAGCTGCTTGGCGGTCATCAGGAAACGCCGGGCCTTGCGGAAGGCGTCGCGCATGGCAGCGTCGATCGAGGACTGCTTGTAGACCTCGCTCTGCGCATCCTCGCCCAGTTCCTTGAGATAATCGGGGTGGCTGAAGCCCATGACGACCCATTCGGTCTCGGTCTCGATCAGCGGATAGTCGACATCCTTGAGCTGCTCCATCAGTCCCGCCGCCTTGTGGTGGACCACCTGAACCAGCCCGGTCATCGAGCATTCGATAGCCGTGCCGCAAAGCTCGCTGTCGCCCTGCGAGGCATGGGGATCGCCCAGCGAGAGCAGCGCGCCGGGCACCTGCACCGGCAGGAACACCCGCGCGCCCGGCCCGGTGCGCCAGTTGTCGAGATTGCCGCCGAAGCTGGCGGGCGGCACCGAATCGACCAGCCCGTTGTGAGCAGGCGCGACGGCGATCACCCCGAAGTGCGGCCGGATCGGGATCTCGACATTGCGCAGCACATCGTAATTGCGCTCGATGGTCTCGGGATCGACCGGCACGCCCGGATAGTCGTAGCGGGCATGAGTCACGCCCGAGGGATCGACTTGCGGCGTCCAGCGGTAGGAATAGACCGCATGGGCGGTGGGCAGGCGCCCGCCCGCCGCCTCTACTTCGTAGATCGTCACGACCTCGCGCTGCTTCGGTTCGGTCAGGAGGTCGTTGTAGTGGAAGCCCCAGTAGGTCGCCGCGTTCGATCCGAAGCACTTGCCCGCAAAGCGCGGATTGCCGCTGGGCCGGGGTTTGAGATCGAGGATGCGTACTTCGATCAGGTCGCCCGGCATAGCGCCTTCGACGTGGATCGGGCCGGTGCAGATGTGGACGCCGAAGCCCTCGCCCGGCCCGCGCCCCAGCGCGCTTGCATCCATCGGCCCCGCCCCGCGCCGGTCTACAGCCTTGCCGTTCTCGTCCCAGCGGTAGACGCTCTCCACGCCGGAATCGCCCTCCACCATGCGCTCGTGATCGTCGTTGGCATGGTGAGTCAGCGCCTCGATCGTCACGAAGTCGCCCGAACGGACATGGAGCGCGGGTTTCAGGTCCTTGCTGAGATAGCCCCAGTGAATCGTCTCGGGCGTGGCGGGCAGATGGTGATGGCGCGAAATGCCGGTATCGCCGAGCATCGCGGGCCCCATCGGCCGGTCGGGCTGCCCCGCCGCGTCTTCACCCGCGTCCTCAGGCGATAGTTCCGGCTCGCTTTCCGCCTCGACCTGTTCGGACCGCGCCCGGTCCTTGCGCGCGGGACGGCCCCGGCGCAGCAGTTCCACCGCCTCCTGCTCCTGCGGCGGCGCCTTGCGGTACTCGCGCGGGGATATGCCGTATTGCTCGCGAAAGGCGCGGCTGAACGAGGCGCTGTCGTTGAAGCCCCATTCGAACAGGATGTCCGAAATCGACTTCTGGACGTGGAGCGGACTGCGGAGGTCCAGTCGGCAGCGTTCGAGCCTGCGCACTTTCACATAGTGCCCGAAGCTGTCGTTGATCGATTCGAACAGCTTCTGGAGATAGCGCGGCGAGATGCCGTGCTCGGCCGCGACCTGCTGGTAGCTGAGGTCAGGGTCCGAAAGGCGGATCTCGATGGTCTGGAAAATGCGCTCCAGCAGCGCGGCGCGCATGCCCGCCGCACCGCCCATGGCTTTGGCGGGGGCATTGTCGAGCAGGCTGGTCACGAGAAATTCGGGAAAAGCCAGCTCCACCGGACGCGCCTGGTCGGTGGTGATGTCGGAGATCGTGTCCGCCAGAGAACGCAACATGCCCGAGAACACGCGCGCCGCGCCGCTTTCGGTGGCGATCTTGCGCGGCGGGCCGCTGATCGGTGTCTTGAGACGGGCGCTGAGTTCGCTGTGCGGCACTTGCACGATCAGGCTGCGGTTGTCGCCGGAGAAGGCAAGATGGACCGGACTGTCGCCGCGCCCGCAGATCATCTCTCCATCGGACAGGCGAAGTTCCTGCCCGGCGTCGCGCACGGTGGCGCTGCCGTCCAGCACCATGGCGAGCCAGTAGGTGGCGGGCTGATCGCGAAAGTCGATGGTCCACGACTGCGGCGTGCCGGTGACGCGGATGAAGTCGATCCCGGTGCTGGCGCGGAACTGGATGAGTTCGCCATAGAGCGTGGCGTCGTCCGCCTCGTCCAGCGTGAGCGACAGCCGCTTGAGCGCGAAACGCCAAGCGTCGCGCCGCTGTTCCTTGGGATAGACGTTCGTCGTGATACGCAAGCGAGGACCACCTTGAAACGGGTGGCACCCTTCCCGGACGGGCGACCAATTCTGCTGACCTTGGCGACCTTTATGACAAAGGTCTATCGGCCGGATCGGCGCGGGGCAAGATGCCCTGAAGGGTGCATGAGGCCTATTCGGGGACCTGTTCGAAAGGCGTCTCGTTACCGTACACGCTGGTCCCGGTCTGGGCCCTCGGCGCTTCCCCCCGGCCGCAGACCGCCAGCATGGTAAGCGCGTAGACGAGCGCGCTGGAGGCCATGTCCTCGGGGGTCGGCCGCCAGCGCGGCATGCCGGTGGTCACGGCAGGCACGCGGTGCATGTTGAACACGTTGTGATCGCGCCACATGCTGGAATAGACCGGGTGTGCAGGTTCCACCGCCGCGCCCCGCGCCAGCCGGGTGGCGGCATCGACGGCCCCCACCAGCGGCGCCACTTCAAAAGGGCGTGCCTCGAAGCCGTGGCGCACGACCATCGGCTCGACATCGAACGCCTCCACGTCCACGCCGCGCATGGCTTCCATGATGCCGTGCCAGGCATCGGCGGCCTTCTGGCGCGGGTTCAGCGAAACGTCGATGTAGAGCGCGCAGACCTCTGTGCCCGCGCCGAAATCTATCGGCATGCCGCCGCGCACCGAGGCGATCTGGACCTTGGGATGGATCGCGCCGCTGGCGGTCTCCATCATGGATTCGCGCTCGAACGTCTGGCCCCAGGCGTGGAGCGCGTCGATCACCGGGCCAAGCCGGTAGATCGGGTTCGGATGGCGGCGCGGATCGGCAGGCGCGTCGAGGATCGGCGAGAACACGCCCTGCCCGAATATCCGTACCCGATAGAGCGCATAGCCGCAGCCCTGCCAGGTCAGGCCGAAATCGGTGCCCTCCGCGGCGATCGCATAGTCCGGCGCGACGCCGCCGTGGTGGAACAGGTAATGCGCGCCGATATCCTTGCCGTTCCAGCCGATGCCAGCAAATTCCTCGATCGGCTCGGGGCCGATCTCACCGGGGCAGGCGGTGAGCCAGGTCTTGCCCGCCAGGCCGATACCCGCCTTGCGCAGGGCCTTGGCGGCGATCAGGAAGCACGACATCGGCCCGCGATCGTTGCTGATCGGATAGCCGCGCAGGCGCCCTTCCTCGTCCAGCCAGCACCGCGTCCACTCGGGATCGGCCAGCGTGGAATCGCGATAGCGGAACTTGTCGTGCTCCGGCATGCCGCTTGGGGATTCGGTGTCGAGATGGGCGGTGAACAGCAGGTTGGCGCCGCGTCCAGTCCCGCCATATTCGCCGATCACATTGGGCCGCTCCGGCGTGGCGCCGACCTTGCGCGGCTTGAATCCCTCCTTCGTCATCCAGTCATGGACGAACTCGGCCGCCGCCAGTTCCTCGCGCGAACGGCTGGGAATGTTGCCCAGGGTCAGCGCCAGTTCGACCAGTTCGTCGGTATCGATGGCCGCCGCAACGGCCGCGCGCTCATCCTCGCTGACGGCATAGGGCGCTTTCGCGGGATCGGCGAAAGCGGGGACGGGGTCGGGCATGTCTGCCAAAGTCATGTGCTCCGTGAACATCAGTGGCCGACCGCGAAGAGCGCTTCACGCTCCGTCTCGCGGCCGTAGCGCGGCAGCAGCATGAGCAGCAGCGCACCCGCCAGCAGCGCGGCGCCGACGCCGACCAGCGCCGGGCGATAGGAATGGCGCGCATCGAACACCAGGTCGAGCAGGATCGGCGTCGTCCCCTGCGCGGCGATCACGGCGGAATACATGGCGCCGATCACCGAGCCGAAATGCCGGGTGCCGAAATAGCGCGCGATGAAATAGGGCAGCGCCCCGAACTGGCCGCCCAGCCCCACGCCCAGCAAGGCGCCGCCGAGGATCAGCAGCGGCATGCCCTGCGCGGTTTCCAGCAGGACCAGCCCCAGCACCGCCATGAGGTACATCGGCACCGCCACGCGCGGGGTCGGGATCTTGTCCATGATGCGGCCGGTGGCGATCTGCCAGCCGGAGGTGACGAGCGCGAAGACGCTGACCACCGCCGTGCCCGTCGCCACCGAGAAACCCCGGTCGGACAGGATCGGTACGACATGGCTGAACACCGCCGTGGTGCCGCCCGCCCCTGCCGCCAGCGCGATCAGGATCAACCAGAACATCGGCGTCTGCGCCGCCTCGCCCAGAGTCATGCCGTCCCGTCCGGCCACCGCCCCGGCACCGGCCACGACGACACGGTCGCGCAGCAGCACGAACAGCAGCGGCAGCGCCACCGCCAGAATGAAAGCGGCAATGCCCAGATAGCCCGCGCGCCAGCCCCAGCCCTGCACCAGCACGGCGGCCATGACCGGCAGCAGTACCGAGCCGATTCCGCAGCCACCACCCGCACTGATGCCAAGTGCGGTGCCGCGATTCTCGTCGAACCAGTCGGCGATCACTTTCTGGAAGATCGGCGTTCCCGCCATGGCCCCGAACACCGCGAGCACGGTGAAAGTCGCATAGAACTGCACGAGGCTGCCGTTCGTCAGGGCCAGTGCCGCAATCGAGAGCGCCAGGCCGAGCGTGCCGACCAGCAGCGTCGTGCGCGCGCCCGCCTTGTCGATATGACGCCCGATCAGCGGATAGGTCACCGCGCCGACCAGCGCGAGAATGCCCAGCACGCCCGATACGCTCGCCCGGCTCCAGCCGAATGCCTCGGTCAGCAGCACCAGGAACAGCCCGAAGACGGCATGGACGGCAGGCGTTACGCTTACCGAATTGCCGAGCGTGCAGGCGAACAGCACGCCGCCCTTCGATCCGCGCGGAGAGAGGTTCACGGACATCGACGGCAACTCCTTACTGGATTCAGGGCTGGATTCGGGGCTGGATTCAGGTCGGGCGGATCAGGCGTCTGCGCCCCTGGCCCAGGCCTGTTCGACGGCCCGGGTGGTGGTGAGCAGCACGCAGTTCTTTTCCATTGCCGAGAGCGAACTTTCGTGAAGCCCCGGCTCGTAGGCGGCGCTGGCATCGGAGACGAGGAACACGTCGTAATCGTGATGGAAGGCCGATCGCGCCGTCTGGTCCACGCAGCAGTCGGTGGAAAGGCCGCAGATCACCAGGGTCTGGATCCCTCGCGCCCGCAACTGCGCATCGAAATCGGTGCCGTGGAAGCTGTCGTAGAGCAGCTTGGCGATCTCGATGTCGCCGGGCTCGGGGAAGATGCGGTAATAATCCGCCCCGCCGTCCGCGATGCGGCAGATCGCCTCGCCCCCGGGCTGGCCGCGCCGCGCCATCAGCGTCTTCAGCGCGCGCGAATCGGTTTCGGGGCTGGTGACGACGCGCATCAGCGCAACCGTGGCCCCGGCGCCGCGCGCCGCCGCCACCAGCTTCTCGCAATTGTCGATTGCCGCAGAAGCAGGCGAGAGATCGACGCCGTAGCGGCCCAGCAATCCCTGCGGCGCGGCGAAATCGACCTGGATATCGACGACGACCAGTGCCGTCGTCGCCGGGTCGATCATCCCCGCCAGCCCTGCCGGATCGACATGGGGAAGATCCTCGGTCCTGAGCGGCATCAGTTCGCCACCGGCGCGGCAACCCTGCCGGGGAAGCGTTCCCGCAGGACCGGCAGGATTTCCGCGCCGAACACCGGCAGGCTCTTGATGTAGTCGTCGAAGATCAACATCAATCCGTCGGTGCCGGAGGCTTCGAGCAGGTCGCCGACCTGCTCGGTCACGCTTTTCGCGCTGCCGATGATCTGCGCCGACATGAACGAGCTGCGCGCCTTGCGGGTGAAGTCGTTCTCCTTGCCGATCTCCGCATCGAGGAAACCGTAGGCGCGCATCATGCCCGCCAGCGCCCCTTCGTCGAGGCCCGCCGCGTAAAGTTCCGCGCGGGACTTCGCCGCCGCATCGCTCTCGTCGATCACCAGCGTCATCATCGAGTAGGTGCGGATATTGCGGCCATATTCGGCGGCGATAGCCTTGGCGCGGTCGCTGTTCTTCGCCAGTTCCGCCCCCGTGCCGCCCGAGAGGAAGATCGCGTCCATTTCCTCGGACGTCAGCCGCATGCCGATCTCCGAGGATCCGGCGCAGACCAGGAACGGGCGCTGCTCCGGCTTGGGCCAGGATTCGCAGTCCTTCAGCGTGACGTAATCGCCATGCATGGTGACCGAATCCTCGCTCCACAGCGCCTTCACGGCGCGGACCCATTCGTAGGCGAGGTCGTAGCGCTGGTCGTGATTCACATCCTCGGGCCAGGCGCCCATCTGCGCGAATTCGCCCTTGTAGGAGCCGGTGACGACGTTGAGCCCGGCGCGGCCCCCGCTCACCTGCTGAAGCGTCGCCATCATCTTGGCCGCCACGGCCGGATTCTGGAGCAGCGTGTGCAAGGTGGTGACGATGCGGGTCTGCTTCGTCACTTCGCTGAGCGCCGCCATCAGCACGATCGGATCGAGCGAGGAATCCCAATGCTTCGTATCGCCGCCGTAGCCGCGAAACTTCGACATCGACATGATGAAGTCCATGCCCGCCGCCTCGGCCAGCACCGCGCACTGGCGGTTGTAGGCATAGGAACCGTCAAGCTCGGGCTTGTTGCGCGACAGGATCCAGCCGCCGTTGGCCACCGGCAGGAACAGGCCGAGATCCTTGCCGCCATTGTCCGAAGGCAGTCCGAAAGGCGTCATGGGAAACTGGTTCATCGTATCCTCTTGTGGCCGGGCGTATCGGGGCCGGATGGGCGCGGCTTCGCTGGAAAGTCAGCTTAGGGAAGCGGCCGAAGGCTTCTTGATCGGCAGCGCATGTTCTGTTGCCGGCTTTTCGGGGGCGGGCCTTCCGACCAGATCCTCCACCGCCGCGCGCATCGGCATGGCGGGCGCGGCGCCCTGCCCCAGCGTGCAGAGCGCGGCGGCGGCGGCGGCATAGGGCAGCGCCTCCTCCAGACCGCGTCCTTCGTCCAGCAGCGCGGCCAGCGCACCGCAGAAGCAGTCCCCGGCGCCGATGGTATCGACCGGAATGACCGGCAGCGCCGGAACATGGAGATGCCGGTCGGCATGCACCGCCAGCGCCCCCGCCGCCCCCAGCGTTACCACCACCGCCTGATCCTCCCGGCACAGCAGGCCCCGTGCGGATTCGGCGATCGCGGCCATGTCGTCGTTGCCCGGCACGGCGTCGAGCCCGAGAAAGGCAGTCACTTCGTGCTGGTTCACGATCAGGATGTCGACATGCTCGAACAGCGCCCTGCCCTCTAACACCGCCGGAGCGCCGTTGAGGATGCGGATCGCCCGGGACCCGGCGAACACCGGCAGCAGCGTCGCCACCGGCACTTCGAGCTGGGCCAAGAGCACGCCGCCGGAAACCGCCGCCGCCTCTCGCCACTGGGCATTGGCGCCCGGCACGACGATGATCTGGTTTTCGCCCTGCGCATCCACGGCGATATAGGCCGTGCCGGTATCGGCGCCGGGCAGCGTGACGACGCCGCTGACGTCGATGCCGTCCGCCCTCAGGCGCGAGAGCATCCAGCGACCCGAATCCCCTTCTCCCACGGCGCCCGCCATGTAGGTTTCAGCCCCCATCCGCGCGGCGGCGACGGCCTGGTTGGCGCCTTTTCCGCCCGGCAACCGCGCCGTGGCACCGGCCATGACGGTTTCGCCGGGGCGCGGAAGATGGTCCAGCGACGTGATGATATCGAGATTGATCGAACCGAAGATGTGAACTGCCAAAGCTGCCACCCCACTTGCCCAGGGGCCTGCCTGTGTCGCGCCCCTGCTTGCATCATGGGCTGCATGGCGCCCCGATGCAGGTCAAGCGCGACCCGGCCCCGTGCGCGCTGCCGCAACAATTGCGGTCGCCAGCGCAAAGAGTGCCGCCGGTCCCTCTCCCTAGGTTCGCGATCATAGCATAGACCCGCTTTCGAAAGGATAGGCAGCATGACGAATTGGCTCATCACCGGGATCGGCGGCGGCCTTGGCCGCGCCGTGGCGAAAGCGGCGCTGGCGCGCGGAGACGTGGTCGTCGGCACCACCCGGAGTGCAGGCGATGCCGAGTTCGAGGCGCTTGCACCGGGCCGCGCCCATGTCGTGACCGTCGATCTGGCGGACGAGGCTTCCGTGCGCGCCGCCGCCGCCCGGGCGGAGGACCTGACCGGCGGCATCGATCGCCTGCTCAACAATGCGGGCTACGGGCTGGTCGGCGCGATCGAGGAAGTCTCCATCGACGAAGCCAAGGCCCTGTTCGAGATCAACGTCTTCGGCGCGGTGCGCATGATTCAGGCGGTGCTCCCGGCGATGCGCGCGCGGCGCAAGGGGCATATCGTCAATGTGACTTCGGTATCGGGCCATGCGCCGTGGGCGGGCACGGGCATCTACGGGGCCAGCAAATATGCGCTGGAATGCGTGGGCCAGACCCTGGCGCAGGAAGTGGCGCCGATGGGAATCCGGGTGACCAATGTGGCGCCCGGCGGCTTCCGCACGGGATTTGCGGCATCCGGCCTCAGGATCGCCGCCAAGGACATCGCCGACTATGAGGACGGCGCCCATTTCGCCCGCCGCAGCCTGACCGAGGGCGCCGGCAACGAGAAAGGCGATCCCGCGCGCGGGGCCGAGGCGATCCTGGCCGCGCTCGATTCGGCCGAGCCGCCGCTCCACCTGTTCCTGGGCGAGGACGCCCTGCACTATGCGCGCGATCAGATCGCCTTCGTCGGCAGGCAGATGGACGAATGGGAAGCACTGTCGCTCTCCACCGCCTTCGAACCGGCCTGAGGGGAGCCTCAGGCCCTAACCCTTACCGCTTCGACTTCGATTTCGGCGTCGACTGGGGCTGCGGCAGGGCCGCGTCGGTGGCATCGGCCTTGGCGTCGGCTTCGGCCTGCTGGCGGCGCTGCTGTTCGAAGTAGGCGTTCTCGGCTTCCTCGACGCGCTTCTGCTGTTCGGCGGCATCGGCATCGATGGTGGAAAGGCGCTTTTCGCGCTCGGCCTGGATCAGTTCGCTGAATCGCACCTCGGAGCCGTTCTTACGCTCGGCGGCGGCGCGCTGGATCAGCTTCTGGGTGCAGCCCGAAGCGCCGCCCGCGCCGACCGGCGAGCAGCTCATGTTGCCGAAGGCGCCCACGGTTTCATAGGCCTGCACCTTGTTGCTCCAGGCTTCCGACTGCGGCTGGTCGATCCCGCGCAGCGGCTCGGGGATACGGAAACGCTCTTCCTCGCCTTTGCGCGCGCAGACGGTGATCTCGTTCCCGCTCGAGGCCGGGCAGGGATCGTTGCCGAAGACGATCAGCTGGTTGACCTTCTCTTCGCTGGTGCCGAAGTCATCCGCCGACGAAGATGCCTGCTGGGACTGGGCCGCGGCGGGCAGCGCGCCCATGGTCAGCCCCAGGGCAAGAGCTGCAACAGTGGTCAGGAGGCGCGTCATGGGATTGCTCCAGCTTGGTCGAAGTGTTCGCGGGTCGAGACAGGATAACATGCCACCCTTTTCGGGCGACTCTATAACGTTCGGATTTCAGATTCTTTCCGAAAGCTTGATCGCCACGCGGCAGCCGAGCCGGATCGCGTTGAACAGCAGCGGATAGGCAGGCGCCTTTTCCGCGCCCGCCGCCAGGGCCGCATCGCGGTGCTCGCGCTCCTCGTCGCGGAACTTGCGGATCACCCCGCCCAGTTCGGGATCCTCGTCGCCCAGGTCCTCGATCTGTTCGGTATAGTGGCGGTCGATCTCGGTCTCGATCGCGGCGGTGCAGGCCATGGCCGCTTCCGGCCCGATCAGCGCCGTCGCCGCGCCCAGCGCATATCCTGCCGCCGACCATACCGGCTGGAGCAGCGTCGGCCGCACGCCGCGCTCGGCGATCATGGCGTCGAAGCGGGCCTGGTGCTCAGCCTCCTGCTCGGCCATCCCGGCGATCTCGGTCGAATGCGGGGCGCGCGCGCCCATCACCGCCAGTTGCCCGGCATAGATGCGCGTGGCGCCGAATTCGCCCGCCTGATCGACGCGGATCATCCGCGCGGCCTTCGATGACGTCATGACGGAACCTTGCGGCTGCGGGCGACGAGGCCGAAAACGGCCAGCGCGCCCAGGGTGGAAATGAGGAAGTTGAACCCGGCCAGCGAAATGCCGCCCAGGGTCCAGGGGGCCACGTCGCAGCGGATCACCGGCGCGTTCAGGATGGCCTCCATGGGATCAACACCCGCCGCGAAGGGCGTGGAGGTGCAGGCGGTCATGCCCTGCCACCAGCCATATTCGACGCCGGCGTGGAAACCGCCGATCAGCCCCGAGGTGAGGATGCCCACTGCCGCCACGGCCACCAGCGGGCGCACCGGCCGCCAGAAGAAGGCCAGCGCCGCGAAGACGATCGCGAACATGTGCGGATAGCGCTGCCACCAGCACATCTCGCAAGGGTGCAGCCCAAAGACATATTGGCTGACATAGGCCCCGCCCAGCAGGACCACGGGAACGGCCAGCGCAAGCGCGCGGGCGGCGCGCAGGGGTGCGGCAACGGCAACGGTCATCGCGGCGGCCTCAGTCCTTCTGCGCGGTCTTTGGGGCGGCGGGCACCGTCGCGGGCGGCGCGGTGTAGCGGGCCAGCGCCGGCTTGCCCGCGGTGCGCCGCAGCGTATCGATCGCGTAAGTCAGCTGGAAGTCCTCGATGCCCTGCTTCTTCAGGTCCTCTGCCGAAGCCTTGAAGCGCGGATCGTCGGCCTTGTCGGTTTCCAGTTCCTTGTCGTCCAGCGAGGCCTCGTTGATGAGATGGCCGCGCAAGTCGGATTCGCGCACCGCCCGCTCCGCACGCGCGCGCGCATCGGGATCGGAAAGCTGCGGAACCTTGATGTCCGGCTGGATGCCGCCTTCCTGCACCGAATGGCCCGAAGGGGTGAAGTAACGCGCCGTGGTGAGCTTCACCGCGCTGTTCTTGTCCAGCTGGATGAACGACTGCACCGAACCCTTGCCGAAAGTGCGCTCGCCCATGACGACCGCGCGGTGCTGGTCCTGCAGGGCACCGGCGACGATCTCCGAAGCCGAGGCCGAACCCGCATCGACCAGCACGACGATCGGCATGCCCTTTACGACATCGCCCTTGAACATCGATTCGGCCCGGTAATACTGGTTCTCGCTGGCGATGCGGCCGCGCTGGGATACGATCACGCCCTTGTCGAGGAAGAGGTCCGACAGCGCCACCGCCTCGTCCAGCGAACCGCCAGGGTTGGAGCGCAAGTCCAGCACGATGCCGTCGAGCTTGGAGCCCTTGGTCGCGGCCTGTTTCTTGAGGTCGGCAATGCCCTTGTTCACGAAATTGCCGACATCGCGCGAGAACTCGTTGACCGAGATCACGCCCACTTCGTTCTTCAGTTCCCAGGTGACCGGCTCAAGCTCGATAACGCCGCGCGTCACGCTGACGTCGAACGGTTTGTCGCGGCCGGGGCGGAAGATCGTCAGGCGGATCGAGGTTCCTGCCTCGCCGCGCATCTTGGACACCGCCTCGTCAAGGTCGCGCTCGTAATAGAGCACGCCGTCGAGATGGGTGATGTAGTCGCCCGCCTTGAGGCCCGCCTTTTCCGCAGGGCTGCCCTTGAACGGCGAGACGATCTTCACCGCCCCGTCATCTTCCACCACCGACAGCCCGAGCCCGGTGTAATTGCCGTCGATCATCGTCTCAAGACGCTGGAGCGAGGGACCGTCGAGGTAGTTGGAATGGGGATCGAGACTGGCGAGCATGCCGTCGATCGCACCCTTGATGAGCTTGTCGTCGTCAACCTGATCGACGTAGTTCGCCTTGACCAGTTCGTAGATCGTGAAGAGCTTGCTGAATTCGGGATTCACGCGGCTGTCCACCGCGGCAAGACCGGACGTCGCCACGGGAAGGGCGGCAACGGCCGACACCAGCAGGGCAGCGCGCATCAGGGGGGCGAATTTCATCGGGCGATAAGGCCTTTTCGTACGTCACGCCGGCCGGGAGCCGGGAGGAATTCCTGACTGTAATCCTACAGGGCCGCGCACACAATTGCCAAGAACGGCGTGGCGGGCATGGCTGCAATATAGGAGATCGGGATGAATGGGAGCAGTCTGTTTGAAAATCCGTTGCAGGCGGATTTTAGCGGCACCGGCGCGAGTCTTTTGTTTGGTGCGCTCGTCACATCCGTGACGAGCTTGCGGCACCGGCCCACGCCCCCACCCGACCTCCCACGAGTGTATCCTGATGGGAGGTCGGGTGGGGGCGTGGGCCGGTGCCGCATCAAAAATGCCCTTCCGGGCATTTTTGAAAAAATCACAACGAGCGAATGTACCGCAATGGGTTCACCGCCTCGCCCTGTCGCCGCAGTTCCACCATGACACGGGGGTCGCCGGGACCGGTCGTGCCGATCGGCGCGCCCGCCACGATCTGGCGCCCGACGTCGGCATCCAGCCGGGAAAGCCCGGTCACGAGCGAGGTCCAGCCGCCCGGATGCTCGATGATGACGATCCGCCCATAACCGCGATAGGGGCCGGCAAAGGCCACGCGCCCGGCGGCAGGGGCGACGACTTGCGCATTGGCCCGCGTCGCCAGGGTCAGCCCTCGCGAGGGCGCCTGCCCCGGCAGCATCTCGCCGAAACCGGTCAGCAGCCGTCCAGTGACGGGCAGCATGTAGCTGGCAAGGCCTTCGGGCACTGGCACGAACTGCGATGCCGCGATCACCCGTGTCTCTTCGGGCCGGGGCGGACGCATGGTCGGGCCCGGCAGGGCTGCCAGTTGCGCGCGCAGTTCGCCCTGTTCGCCCATGCTCTCGACCAGATCGCCCAGATCACGGGCCTTCTCCGCCAGCGCCAGCGCCCGTTCGCCCTCGCGCGCGGCAATGCCGCTGGCGGCGCGGCCCGCCAGACGCTGGCGCGATTCGAGAATCGCAAGATCCCGGCGCCGCGCGCGCATCTCGCCTTCCATCTGCGCCAGTTCATGACCGGCCGCGCGGGCCTGTTGCTCCAGCGCGCGGCCCCGCTCGATCTCGGCGCGCAAGGCCCGCGTGCGGCGCTCCACTTCCGGCAGCATCGTGTCCATCAGGGCACGCAAGTAGACGGCATCGCGCACCGACCCCGGACGCAGCACCGCCAGCAGCGGCGGACGGCGCGAAAGCCGCTGGAGCGAACCGGTCAGCCGCGCGAGCGGCGCCTGCTTTTCCGCAAGCCGCTCGCGCAAGTCCACGCGTTGCAGCGCGATCAGCCGGACTTGCGCGCGCTGGGCGGCGATGGCCGCTTCGGTTTCCTGGATGCGCGCGGCCACGGCGGCGGTTTCCCGCGCGGTCCGTTCGGCCTGCTCGCTGACCTGGCGCGCCTTCTGCTCCAGCTTTTCGGCACGGCGGCGCGCAGCATCGCTTTCGCGCCGGGCCACCAGCATCTCGCGCTGCACCGAAGTCGCATCGGCCGCCGGATCGAGCACCGCCAGCGCGCCGGTTTGGGTCAAAGCCTTCTGGGTCAGAGCCTGCCCGCCAAGCACGGCCATGCCGACCGCGAACGCGGCCGTGGCGGTGATCAGGAGGTTTCGGGACGCGGGTTTCACGCCGGGATGACTAGGCCAGCGCGAGTCCCGCGAAAAGAGGAAAGCACGCCGCTTTCGGGAGATAATCCTCGCGGCGACGGCATGCCTCTGTCCCGCGAGAAAGGTGAGCACGCCGGACTACCGTCATCCTGAACTTGGTTCAGGATCCATTTCTGACCATCGACGGCAGTTAGATCGGCAAGATGGATCCTGAACCAAGTTCAGGATGACGAATTGAGAGAAGGAAGATTCCCCTCACCCCGACCGATGATAGGGATGGCCCGCCAGAATCGCCGTCGCCCGCCAGAGCTGTTCGGCCAGCATGGCGCGGGCCATGAGATGGGGCCAGGTCATCTTGCCGAAGCAGAGCAAGTGGTCGGCGCGGGCCCGGGCCTCGTCGCCGTGGCCGTCGGCAGCGCCGATCAGGAAGCGGCACTCGCGCACGCCCTCGTCGCGCCAGCGGCCGAGCAGGGCCGCGAATTCTTCGGAACTCATGGCCTTGCCGCGCTCGTCCAGCAGGACCTCGCGGCAGGGGGTATGCTGCGGCGGGGGCACTTTTCCGCCCACGTCCGGCAGCTCGCTATGCCGGAACGGCCAGGTCAGGCGCTTGGCATAGCGATCGAGCAGTTCGCCTTCCGGCGAACGCGCAATCTTGCCGCGGGCGATGATGTGAAGAAGCATGATTGCTGGAACTCGGGACCGGAGATCGGGAAAAGCCCCGGGGACTCCGAAGACGCAACTTTATCGCCACGCCTCAGGAATGCCTGTCGGGCCCGGCCAGGGGCCGGGCATCGGCTTTATCCGCCTTCTCCGATCGACCTTGGGTGCGGCTCAGGCCGCGCCGGAAGGTCCGTCGAAGCCCCACATCCTCTCCAGGTTGTAGAAGCTGCGCACTTCGGGACGGAAGAGATGAACGACAACGCCGCCCGCATCGACCAGCACCCAGTCGGCAGCCGGAAGGCCTTCGACGCGCGAGTTGCCGAAGCCGCCATGTTTGAGGCGTTCGCCAAGCTTCTGCGCCATGGCCGCCACCTGACGGGTCGAACGGCCCGAGGCGATCACCATGAATTCGGCAATGCTCGACTTGCCGGCAAGATCGATGGTCACGATGTCCTGCGCCTGGTCGTCGTCCAGGGACTGCAGGACGAGGGCCAATTGCGGGTCGTCCGACTCGACCTTGGGGGGCGTTGCGCCGGTGGAAGCCGGCTGTATCTGTGCCTGTGGCATCTTAAGTAGGGTCTGCTCCTTTCAGCGACCGACCCGGCCGGGCATGGAATGCCCCCGCCGCGCGCGATCTGATCATTGGATTTCCGGGTACACGAAGAGAGGCATGCGAACGAGAGGCTGGAAGCCTGCTCACGCTGCATCTCCGGGTATCGGGCGGTGGGTGACGTCATCTCTCAGCGAACCGGCATTCCCGGATTCCACGTTACCCGAGCCAGCCTGCGGAAGCCTGTTCATCAGCTTCCGGGCCCACTCGGGATCGGCCTGGCGTATCGCCGTGGCCGACCGCGTATCGGGGTCGAATCGCAATGCCACCAGCGCGGGTGCGCTCCACCTTCCCGGACCACGAAGACTGGAGTGGGGCCTCCGGGACCTCCCCAACCAGGCCATCGCGGGGCTCGCGAGGGCAGCGCCATCATACCCCGGACGCGCGATAACCGCAATCGGCATGAGTCGGGCGATGGTCCGCCAGTCCTTCCACTGATGGAACTGGGCCAGATTGTCGGCGCCCATGAGCCAGAGGAAGCGGCATTTGGGATAGCGCCGGACCAGCTTTTTCAGCGTGTCGACCGTGTAGCGCGTACCCAGTTCGCGCTCGATCGCGGTGACCCGGATCGGCGCGCGGCGCGCCTGCCTGCGCGCCGAAAGCACCCGCGCGGCCAGCGGCGCCATGCCCGCCTTCGGCTTCAGCGGATTGCCTGGCGAGACCAGCCACCAGACCTCGTCCAGCCCCAGCGCCCCGGCCGCGAACAGGCTGATGCGCCGGTGCCCGCCGTGGGCCGGGTTGAAGCTGCCGCCGAGCAGGCCGACGACCGGGCCTTTGCGGTCAGGCATGGAAAGGACTCACGCGGCGGCGCGCAAGGATCAGGGCCGTTCCTGCCCGGTGCCGCGCACCAGCCACTTGTAGGTCGTCAGCCCTTCCAGCGCGACCGGTCCGCGGGCGTGGAGGCGGCCGGTGGCGATGCCGATCTCTGCGCCCAGCCCGAATTCGCCGCCGTCGGCAAACTGGCTGGAGGCATTGACCATGACGATGGCGCTGTCGACTTCCGAGAGGAACCGCTCGGCAGCAGCGGGATCGGCGGCGACGATCGCATCGGTATGGTGGGAGGAATGCGCCGCGATGTGGTCCATCGCCGCGTCCAGCCCGTCCACCACCGCCACCGACAGCACCGCGTCGAGATATTCGGTGTCCCAGTCCTCGTCGGCGGCGGGAAGCACGCGCGAATCGAGCGCCTGGGCGCGGGCATCGCCGCGCAGTTCGCAGCCCGCGTCGGCCAGCGCCCGCACCACTTCGGCCGAGGCCGGGAACTGGGTATCGATCAGCAGGGTCTCCATCGACCCGCAGATGCCGGTGCGCCGCAGCTTGGCGTTGAGCGCGATGCCGCGCGCCATGTCCGCCTCTGCCGAGGCATGGATGTAGGTGTGGCAGATGCCGTCGAGATGCGCGAGTACCGGCACGCGGGCATCGGCCTGGACGCGGGCTACCAGGCTCTTGCCGCCGCGCGGCACGATCATGTCGATCAGGCCCGCCGCCGTCAGCATGGCGCCGACCACCGCGCGGTCCTGCGTGGGCACGAGCTGGACCGCCGCAGCGGGCACGCCCGCCTGTTCGAGGCCCGAAACCATTGCCGCCAGTATCGCGCGATTCGAATGAAGCGCCTCGCTGCCGCCGCGCAGCAGCACGGCATTGCCTGAACGCAGGCACAGGGCAGCGGCATCGGCGGTGACGTTGGGGCGGCTTTCGTAGATGATGCCGATCAGGCCGATCGGAATGCGCACGCGCGAGAGCCTGAGCCCGTTGGGCCGCTCGCTCTCGGAAATAACCTCTCCGACCGGATCGGGCAGCTGCGCCACTTGCTCCACCGCATCGGCGATCCCGGCCAGACGCGCGGGATCGAGGCGCAGGCGATCGAGCATGGCCCCGGTCAGGCCCTTGGCCTCACCCGCCGCGATATCCTGCGCGTTGGCTTCCAGAATCGCCGGCTGTGCCGCGCGCAGCGCTGCCGCCGCCGCGCGCAGGGCATTGGCCTTCTGCGCATCCGTCAATCGTGCCAGCGCGCGCTGGGCAGCCCGGCCATCGGCAGCCAGACGCGCGACCAGAGCCACGGAGAGAGCTTCTGGCGCTTCCTGCGCCTGATGTTCGGCGACCTGATGTTCGGCGGATATCGTGCTCTGAAGGGTCATATGCAGCGGACTAGCACCGATGAACTGCACTGTCACCGACCGACCGCCCGCGCTTGAGCGCTAGTAAAAAGTATTTGAAAAATCGCACTTTTTTGACGAATCACCCAAAACGGTAGATGAACGGCCCGGCGTGTAATCGCCACGGGTTCCTCGCTTCGTCGCACGGAATCGTCGTTTCAGCCGGATTCCGCAAGGACTCACGGCCAGTCGATTCGCCTTGCCGCCCCGCCCCTGCTAGCCCGCCAGCCCGAGTGCAAGCCCCAATTCGGGCCGAAAAATAAGTCGCCAACGAAATTTACGCCCGGAGAAACTTACGCGGGCCAGAGAAACTTACGCGGGGTCGTTTTGAAACTCACATCTGCCGGGGCGCTGTCGAAGCGCCTGAAGGCGGCATTCCCGGATCGCGAGCTGATCGTTCGGTCGCAGGGGCAGGTCCGCTTCATTCGCATCTCTTCGGGCGTGCAGAAAGCCGCCGCAGGCGTGGCCCTCTCGCTGGCCGGCGTATGGTGCGTATCGATGGGCGCTCTGGCCTTCTCGCAGTTCTCGGCCAGCAGCGAACACGCTGCCCTCGCCGCGCGGGAGGCACAAGTCGCCACCGCCGCCGGCAAGGTACGGAAGTTCCGCAACGACCTGGACGGCACCGTGGCCGACCTTTCCCGCCGCCAGCAGTTCATCGAGAAGATGATCGACGCCCATATCGGTGAGCTTCCCGAAGAAGACGCCGGAGCGCCCGACGCCGAAGGCGGCAAGCCCGCAGCCTCCAAGATCAGCGCCTCCACCATCGACGGAAACCTGCCCGAAGCCGGAAAGCTCGCCCGGATCGAAGCCGGACAGGTCGCGCTGGTCGATCGCCTGACGCGCTATGCCGATCGCCGTGCCGCGCTGGCTTCCGACACGATCCGCAACCTCGGCCTCAACCCTGCTCCGATGATGGCCCGCGCCCGCTCCAAGGTTGCCGAAGGCGGCCCGCTGGAAGCCCTCGCCACCGGCGCCGACGGTTCGCTCGATCCGCGCTTCAAGCGCCTCGGCCTCAGCCTTGCCCGCATGGACGCGCTGGAAAACGGCCTCGCCTCGATCCCGCAGGTCCAGCCCGCCCACGTCGCCTATGTTTCCTCGAGCTACGGCTACCGCTCCGACCCCTTCACCGGAGGCGCTGCGTTCCATGCCGGTCTCGACTTCCCCGGCCCCATGGGCTCGCCGATCTACGCCGCCGCCAAGGGCAAGGTCTCCTTCGTGGGCCAGCGCCAGGGCTACGGCAACTGCATCGAGATCAGCCACGGCAATGGCCTGATGACCCGCTACGGCCACCTTTCCGCGTTCGGCGTCCGCGTCGGGCAGGCGGTGGACGGCGGAACCCGCATCGCCGCGATGGGCAGCACCGGCCGCTCCACCGGCCCCCACCTTCACTTCGAAGTCCGGGTCAACAATCGCCCGATGAATCCGCGCCCCTTCCTGGAGGCCGCCCGCAACGCTCAGCAAGAAGCCCGATAGAACCATGGTCAAGAACTTCTCCAGCCACCGTACCGGCCCGACTTCGGGCTTCTCGATGCTCGGCAACGACATCACGATCGCGGGCAACATCGAAGCCTCGGCCGATCTTCACATCGACGGCCGCGTGATCGGCGACATCACCTGCAAGGCCCTGGTCCAGGGCGAGGAAAGCGAGATCGCCGGCGGTGTTTCCGCCGAATCGGTCCGCATCGCCGGAATCGTGCGCGGCACGATCACCGCCCGCGAAGTGGTGATCCTCAAGAGCGCACAGATCATCGGCGACGTCGCCTACGACGCGCTCACCATCGAACAGGGCGCGCGCCTCGAAGGTCGCCTCAGCCCCAACGGCGGGCAGATGCCCCCCGCCCTCGCCCGCCTGCCCCACGCAGGTTCGAGCAGCGAGGCGGAAGTCGTCATCGCCGCCGAGTGATCCGCCGCCATAAGGCGCACAACGAAAAGGCCCGCGACAGTCACCTGTCGCGGGCCTTTTCGTATTCAGGTCGGTGAGGAGGAGGCGATCGCTCGCCCCCGATCACTCTTCCCCGGCAGCTTCGGCAGCACGCTTGGCTTCGAGCCATGCGGCGACTTCGGCTTCCTGCGCGGCTTCGCTGGCGGCGCGCGAGGCGGCCTCACGCTCTGCGCGCAGTTCGTCGATCAGGGCCTGGCGATCGTCGACCAGGCGCTCGTCGGTCTGGCCCTCACCCTCGATACCGGCCTTCTTGGCGGCCTTGAAGACGATGAAGTCCAGTTCGCGCTGCGAGCAGAGACCCAGGGTAACCGGATCCTTCGGCGTGATATTGGCGATGTTCCAGTGCGAACGGTCGCGGATCGCGGCGATGGTGTTGCGGGTGGTGCCGATCAGCTTGCCGATCTGCGCGTCCGAAACCTCGGGATGGTTGCGCAGGATCCAGGCGATGCCGTCCGGCTTGTCCTGACGCTTGGAGACCGGGGTGTAGCGCGGGCCCTTGGTGCGGTTCGAAGTGACCGGCACCTTGTGCATGCGCAGCTTGTATTCGGGGTTGGCCTGCCCCTTCTCGATCTCTTCCATCGTCAGCTCGCCCGAACGAACGGGGTCGCGCCCGGTGTACTTGCTGGATGCCAGATCGTCGGCCATCGCCTGCACTTCGAGCATGTGCAGGCCGCAGAATTCGGCGATCTGCTCGAAGGTCAACGCGGTGCTGTCGACCAGCCACGAGGCGGTCGCGTGCGGCATCAGCGGAGTGGGCTGGCTCATGTCTCTATCTCCGGCGGAAACAATAAGGGCCGCCCCTTCGCGGAGCGGCCGTACAGAGCCGATTTAGGCAATCTTTGTGCATTCGGCAAGCAAAACCCTTGCTTTCGGCAACTCGATTCTGCCCTTTGCCGCCACGATTCGACCGGAAACGCCGTCAGATCTCCAGCACGATCTTGCCGACATGGTCGCCCGCCTCCATCCGCGCATGGGCGGCGGCGGCGTCCTTCAGCGGGAAGCGGGCATCCATCACCGGACGCAGCACGCCTTCCTCGACCAGCGGCCAGGCATTGGCGCGGATCTCCTGCGCCAGCAGCGCCTTGAACGAATCCGACCGGGGACGCAGGGTCGATCCGGTCAGCGTGTAGCGCCGCGCCATGACCACGGCCATGTTGATCTCCGCCCTGGCGCCGCCCTGGACGGCGATGGTGACATGGCGGCCATCGGGTGCAAGGCACTTGAGATTGCGCGTGACGTAGTCGCCCGCGATCATGTCGAGCACGAGGTCCACGCCCCTGCCCTCGGTGATCCGCGCCACTTCCGCCACGAAGTCGGCCACCTTGTAGTCGATCGCATGGTCCGCGCCGATTTCCAGCGCCCGCGCGCACTTGTCGGGCGAGCCGCAAGTGACGATCACCGTAAGGCCGAACTGGCGGCAGAGCATCGTCGCCATCGTGCCGATGCCGCTGGTGCCGCCGTGGATGAGGATCGTCTCCCCCTCCCGCGCCCAGCCGCGTTCGAAGACATTGTGCCAGACGGTGAACAGGGTTTCCGGCAGGGCCGCCGCCTCGTCCATGGCCAGCGATTCGGGCACCGGCAGGCAGGCGCCGACTTTGGCCAGGCAATATTCCGCATAACCGCCGCCCGCCACCAGGGCACAGACCTTGCGGCCCACATCCAGCTCCGTCACCCCTTCTCCCAGGGCCACGACCTGCCCGGAGATCTCCAGCCCCGGCAGCGGTGAGGCGCCGGGCGGCGGCGGGTATTTCCCTTGCCGCTGCACCACATCGGGCCGATTCACGCCCGCGAAGGCTACCTTGACGAGGACCTCGCCCGGTCCCGGCACAGGCACCGGCACGGTCACGGGCTGGAGAACCTCGGGACCGCCGGGCGCTTCGAAGCCGATCGCGGTCATGGTCTTGGGTGAGTTAGCTAACATACCTATCCTGTTGCCACAGTCCCACTTTGAAGTGGAACATATTTTCTGGCCATTGACAGGTCTAAAGTACAGTCCGATGCTGCGGTGCAATGGACGAGGACGATCGACCGCGGCGGCGGTCGCCCGAAGGAGACTTCGGAGCCGCCAGCCTTCTCGCCAGCGAAAGCCTGGATCGCTTTTCGCTGGACGAACTCGATGCACGCATCGTTCTTCTCGAATCGGAAATCGAACGGATCAGGGCACATCGCCAGAAAGCCTCTGCGCACATGCGCGCGGCGGAGGCGCTGTTCAAAACCCCATTCAGGCCGGATCAAGCATGATCGGCGCCACACTGGATCCGATCCTTTCACGTCACCCTCGCAACCCTTCGGAGTGTCCCTATATATGAAATGAAACCCAGCCCTCCCAACACTCATCCGCCCATACTCTGGCCCCATACTCTGACGAGGCCGGGTTCGGGCAAGGAGAGTCCCCCTCCCAAATGAAAGTTTTCTAGATGCCAAGTTTCGCGCAAAGCCTGGAAAAGACACTGCACTCGGCCCTGTCGCACGCTTCCGAGCGCAGCCACGAGTATGCCACGCTGGAGCACCTGCTGCTCGCCCTGATCGACGATCCGGATGCGGCACAGGTCATGCAGGCATGCGGCGTGGAGCTTGGCGACCTCGGTGACGTGGTCCGTCAGTATCTCGACCAGGAATACCAGTCGCTCAAGACCGAGGAAAAGGGCGATCCCGCCCCCACCGCAGGCTTCCAGCGCGTGATCCAGCGCGCCATTCTCCACGTCCAGTCCTCGGGCAAGGACACCGTCACCGGCGCCAACGTGCTGGTCGCGCTGTTTTCCGAGCGGGATTCCTACGCCGTCTACTTCCTGCAGCAGCAGGACATGAGCCGCCTCGACGCCGTCAGCTATATCAGCCACGGCATCGGCAAGGGCGGCAAGCGCGTGGAAGACCGCAATCCCAAGGGCAGCGAGGAACATGCCCCCACGCCCGAGGAAAAGGCCGAGGCCAAGAACGCGGGCAAGAAGGATTCCGCGCTCGACCAGTTCACCGTCAACCTCAACGAGAAGGCGCTGAACGGCAAGGTCGATCCGCTGATCGGCCGCGGCCCCGAAGTGGACCGCACGATCCAGATCCTGTGCCGCCGTTCGAAGAACAATCCGCTCTACGTGGGCGATCCCGGCGTGGGCAAGACCGCCATAGCCGAAGGCCTGGCGCGCAAGATCGTCGAGGGCGAAGTGCCCGAAGTCTTGGCCGAAGCGGTCATCTACTCGCTCGACATGGGCAGCCTGCTGGCGGGCACCCGCTATCGCGGCGACTTCGAGGAACGGTTGAAGCAGGTCGTCTCCGAACTGGAGAAGATGCCCCACGCGATCCTCTTCATCGACGAGATCCACACGGTGATCGGCGCCGGCGCCACCAGCGGCGGCGCGATGGATGCCTCGAACCTGCTCAAGCCCGCGCTGTCGGGCGGCACGATCCGCTGCATCGGCTCCACCACCTACAAGGAGTTCCGCAACCACTTCGAAAAGGACCGCGCCCTGCTGCGCCGGTTCCAGAAGATCGACGTGAACGAGCCGACGGTGGAAGACACGATCAAGATCCTGCGCGGCCTGCGCTCGGCCTTCGAGGAACACCACAAGGTCAAGTACACGCCCGATGCGATCAAGACCGCCGTCGAGCTTTCGGCCCGCTACATCAACGACCGCAAGCTGCCCGACAAGGCGATCGACGTGATCGACGAAGTCGGCGCGATGCAGATGCTGGTGCCCCCCAGCCGCCGCAAGAAGACGATCACCGCCCGCGAGATCGAGGCCGTGATCGCCACCATGGCGCGCATCCCGCCCAAGTCGGTCAGCTCCGACGACAAGAAGGCGCTGGAGAATCTCGAACGCGACCTGAAGCGGGTGGTGTTCGGGCAGGACAAGGCGATCGGCGTCCTGTCCACCGCGATGAAGCTCAGCCGCGCGGGCCTGCGCGACCCGGACAAGCCGATCGGCTCGTTCCTGTTCTCCGGCCCCACCGGCGTCGGCAAGACCGAAGTGGCCCGCCAGCTCGCCTCGATCATGGGCATCGAGCTGAAGCGCTTCGATATGTCGGAATATATGGAGCGCCATTCGGTCAGCCGCCTGATCGGCGCGCCTCCGGGCTATGTCGGCTTCGACCAGGGCGGGTTGCTGACCGATGCGATCGATCAGAATCCGCACTGCGTGCTGCTGCTCGATGAAATCGAGAAGGCCCACCCGGACCTTTTCAACATCCTGCTCCAGGTGATGGACAACGGCCGCCTGACCGACCACCACGGCAAGACCGTGGACTTCCGCAACGTGGTCCTGATCATGACCACCAATGCGGGCGCGTCCGACATGGCCCGCCAGGGCATCGGCTTCGGCGACACCTCCAAGGCGGATGCCGGGGACGAGGCGGTGAAGCAGATGTTCACGCCGGAATTCCGCAACCGTCTCGATGCCATCGTGCCCTTCGCCTACCTCGCCAAGGACACGATCAGCCGGGTGGTGGACAAGTTCATCCTTCAACTGGAACTCCAGCTGGCCGACCAGAACGTCCACATCCAGTTCGACTCCGACGCGCGCACCTGGCTGGGCGATCGCGGCTACGACAAGCTCTACGGCGCGCGCCCGATGGGCCGCGTGATCCAGGAGAAGGTCAAGCAGCCGCTGGCGGAAGAACTGCTGTTCGGCAAGCTGGCCCACGGCGGCGAAGTCCATGTCTCGGTGAAGGAAGACGGGCTGAACTTCGAACTGACCCCCGCCGCCCCCAAGGTGGTGGGCAAGAAGAAGGCCCCGGCCAAGAAGTCCTCGAAAAAGCCCGGCCCACAGCCGGAAGCCAACGCGGACGATTGAGGTCATTTCTCCCGTCTCAGGGGGCTTCGACAGGCTCAGCCTGAGCGGGAGGAGATGACAGAATTCCAGTCGCTCGGGCTGAGCTTGTCGAAGCCCAGGCGTGACGTAAAAAATGGGGTGGGAACCACGCGGTTCCCGCCCCATTTTTCATCCATGGCCCGCGATTTCTCCTGGATCAGACCCGAACCCTGGGGAATCCATGTCGTCCCCGCCGATTGCTGGATCGACCCCAGCCGCCCCGTGGACCGGGCGCTGGTGACTCATGGCCATGCCGACCATGCCCGCGGCGGGCACAGCGAAACCGTGGCCACCCCGGAAACGCTCGCCATCATGAAGCTGCGCTATGGCACCGACGAAGGCGCGGTGCCGGTCGCCTACCGCGAGACGCTCCGTCTGCGCGGCGGCGTATCCGCCACGTTCGTGCCCGCCGGGCATGTCCTCGGCTCCGCGCAGATCCTGCTGGAACATGCGGGCGAGCGGATCGTGGTTACCGGCGATTTCAAGCGCCGCCCCGATCCCACCTGCCCGCCTTTCGAAGTGACGCCCTGCGACGTGCTGATCACAGAGGCCACGTTCGGCCTTCCGGTATTCCGCCACCCCCCGGTCGAGCACGAGATTGCCAAGCTGCTCGCCGCCCTCGCCGCCAATCCCGACCGCTGCGTGCTGGTCGGCGCCTATGCGCTCGGCAAGGCCCAGCGCCTGATTGCGGAGCTGCGCCGCGCTGGCCATCATAAACCGGTCTATCTGCACGGCGCGATGGAGCGCATGTGCCGGCTCTACGAGGAAATCGGCGTCGATCTGGGCGAACTGCGTCTGGTCAGCGACGTCGCCAAAGCGGATCTCGCGGCAAGCGTGGTGATCGCGCCGCCCTCAGCTCTCAACGACCGCTGGAGTCGCCGCCTGCCGGACCCGGTCACGGCGATGGCCTCTGGCTGGATGCGCGTGCGCCAGCGCGCCCGGCAGCGCATGGTCGAACTGCCGCTGGTGATTTCCGACCATGCCGACTGGGACGAACTAACTCAGACCGTGATCGACGTAAATCCGGCGGAAACCTGGATCACCCACGGCCGCGAGGAAGCGATGCTGCGCTGGTGCCAGCTGAACCAGCGCAAGGCGCGGGCGCTGGCACTGGTGGGGTACGAGGATGAAGATGACTGAGATGTCGCGAGTACCCTCGTCACGCTTCGTAAGGTTCGATATGTCTGGCCCATTGAGCCACTGCTGATGGAACGCTTCGCCGCCCTCCTCGACGCGCTGGTCTACACCCGCAGCCGCAATGCCAAGCTCCGGCTCCTGGCCGATTACTTGCGCGAGACGCCCGACCCCGATCGCGGATGGGCGCTGGCCGCGCTGACCGACGGTCTCGACTTCCCGGCCGTGAAGAGTTCGACGATCCGCAACCTGATGAGCGAGCGGATCGACCCCGTGCTCTGGACCCTGAGCCGCGACTATGTGGGCGATTCCGCAGAGACCGCCAGCCTGCTCTGGCCCAATCCCGCAACACCTTCCGATGGGGCACCCTCCGTCAGCGAGGCGGTAGACGCCCTCGCCCGCATGACTCGCGCCAACGTCATGACCGAGCTGCCCCATCTGCTCGACCGGCTCGATGCCGAGGGACGCTATGCCCTGCTGAAGCTGGCGACCGGCGCGATGCGAATCGGCATTTCCGCCCGTCTCGCCAAGACCGCTTTCGCGCAGGCTTTCGGCGTTTCGGTGGAAGACGTGGAAGAGCACTGGCATGGCCAGCAGCCGCCCTATCTCGCCCTGTTCGACTGGGCGGCGCGCGGCGCGGCCGCGCCGAGTTCCGAAGACCTGCCGCTATTCCGCCCCTTCATGCTCGCCCATCCGCTGGAGGATGCGCAGCTCGACCTTGCCGACTATGCCGCCGAGTGGAAGTGGGACGGCATCCGCGTGCAGGTGGTCCGCGTCGCCGGGGACACGCGGGTCTATTCCCGATCCGGCGACGATATTTCCGGCACATTCCCCGAGATCGCTGCCGCACTTCACGTCGATGCGGTGCTGGACGGCGAACTGCTGGTCCGGGGCATCCACCAGGGCGGCGAGGAAGGCGGCGCCGCCAGCTTCAACGCGCTTCAACAGAGGCTCGGCCGCAAGCTGGTGTCGAAGAAGATGCTGGCGGAATATCCCGCTTTCGTGCGGCTCTACGATGCCCTGATCATCGAGGGGGAGGACTTGCGCGCCCTCCCTTGGCACGCGCGCCGCGCCCGCCTTGAAGCGCTTTCGGCCCGTCTCGATCCCGAACATTTCGACCTGAGCACCGTAATCCCCGCCGCCGACTTCGCCGAACTGATCAGGATCCGCGAAGGCGCGCGGGACAATGCCATCGAGGGCCTGATGCTCAAGCGCCGGGACAGCGCTTATGTCGCAGGCCGCAAGACCGGGCTCTGGTACAAATGGAAACGCGATCCGCTGCTGATCGACTGCGTGCTGATGTACGCCCAGCGCGGCAGCGGCAAGAGATCCTCGTTCTATTCCGACTTCACTTTCGGCTGCTGGGACGGTGATCCTGATGCTGGCCCTGATTCTGGCGCCGAACTGCTCCCGGTCGGCAAGGCCTATTTCGGATTCACCGACGAGGAACTCAAATGGCTGGACCGCCACGTCCGCAGCCATACCGTCAACCGCTTCGGCCCGGTGCGCGAGACGGACAAGTCGCTGGTGCTGGAAGTCGCTTTCGATTCGGTCCATCTCAGCAAGCGCCACAAGTCCGGCCTTGCCATGCGCTTTCCCCGCATCCACCGCATCCGCATGGACAAGCCAGCCCATGAGGCGGATCGGATCGAAACCCTGAAGGCGATGGTCCGGGATTGACCCGCATCAAGTTCCACGTGGAACAGACCCGCTAGAAGGCAGGCTCCCTTCCTGCGTGTGAAAGACCTGCCCGTGCCCAGAACGCCCGACGCCCCCACCACCCCGCACGACATGATCGGCGGCGCGCCCGTGTTCGAAGCGATCGCGAATCGTTTCTACGATCTCATGGAGCAGGATCCGGCCTATGCCGCGCTGCGGGCGATGCATGCCGAGGATCTGGCGCCGATGCGCCGGTCCCTCCCCCGCTTCCTCGCCGGTTGGGCCGGAGGACCGCGCGACTGGTTCGAGGCCAATCCCGGCAAATGCATGATGAGCCTGCACCGGGATTTTCCCATCGATCGCACCACGGCCGATCAATGGGCCCAAGCGATGACCCGCGCCATTGCCGATATCGCGCCAAAACCGGCGAACGTGGCACAGGCGATGACCGATGTGCTGACCCGCATGGCCCGGAACATGGCGCGTTGACTCTATAAGGCGGCAGAGAACCACGCCCGCTCATCCTGAGCTTGTCGAAGGATGGATGATGAAGGGGCAGTCCAGTGCCCCTCCACCATGCTACGCATGGTCCCCCTCCCCGGCACGGGGAGGAAGTTCCACGTGGAACAGCTTTTCGCGGGACGTGGCGCCGCGCAGCAGTTCGACGCGGGACGGGGCCAGATCCATCGCCGCCGCGATCAGGGCGCGCACGGCCTCGTTGGCCTTGCCGTCCTCCGGCTTGGCCCTGACCTTCACCAGGAGGCGACCTTCGACGATCTCCAGCGTTTCCACTTTGGCCCCGGGGGTAACGCGCACCGCAAGGCGCCCCTCCCCATCGAGCAAAGCGCGAACGGCCTCGGCAGTCGGTAGCGCAACCTTGGCCCTGGCCATCAGTCCTTCAGTCCCAGCGCCTCGGCATGGCGGCGGCCGCGTTCGACATAGGCCTGGACGCCCGCCTGGTTCGCCGCGATCGCCGCATCATCAAGATCGCGCGCATACTTCGCCGGGCGGCCCATCCACAGCTGCCGCGCCCCGATCCGCTTGCCGGTAAGCTGCGCGCCGGCCGCCAGCATGCCGTCCGATTCGATATGACTGCCATCCATGACGATCGCGCCAAGCCCTACGAAAGCGCGGTCCTCCAGCGTGCAGCCATGGACCATGGCCATGTGCCCGATCAGCACGTCCTCTCCGATCAGGGTGGGGTAGCCTTCCGGCCGCGAAGGCTTGGGGCTGTCGCAGTGAATCACCGAGCCGTCCTGCACATTGGTCCGCGCGCCGATGACGATGCGGTTCACGTCGGCGCGGATCACGCAATTGTACCAGATGCTGACGTCCGGCCCGATCTCTACGTCACCGATGATGCGGCAGCCGGGCGCGATGAAGGCGCTCGGATGAACGCGCGGTGCCTTGCCGCCGAAAGCGAGCACGGTCACGTCGCTGCGATTCGTCATGTCCTCTGCGCACTCCATTCCGCATGGGTGATCGAATAGACGATGGTGTGGCGCAGCGGCGGTTCGAAGCGCAAATCGTCGTAGTCGAGTTCCTCACGGCGACGCATGCCGAGGCGGCACATCAGGCCCCAGCTCGGCGCGTTTTCGATCACGGTGATGGCGAAGATCTCCTTCGCGCCGAACCGATCGAATCCGGCATCGAGGGAAGCCGTGGCGGCCTCCTTCGCATAGCCCTTGCCGTGGGAATCGCTGCGCAGGCGCCAGCCGATCTCGAATTCACCGGGGAACGAGGCCCCCGGCGCATCGATCTTCTTGAGCCCGCAGAAGCCCAGCATCTCGCCGGAGAAATCGCCGCCGTCGGCCTTGCGCTCGACGATCCAGAACGTGTGGCCATGGCTCTCGTGGAGGGCCAGCATGCGGCCTTCCGAAGCCGCCAGCCGCTCCGCGTCCATCACGCCGCCCAGCCAGCGCATGACCTCCGGCGTATTGGTGACTTCGGCAAAGCGGGCCATGTCCCCGGCACGCCAGTTGCGCAGCACCAGCCGCTCGGTCTCCAGCCTGAAGTCCGTCACGGCGTCACTTTCGAAGCAGGCGCGCGGCGTGGACGGCGTGATAGGTCAGCACCCCGGAACAGCCCGCGCGCTTGAAGGCCAGCAGCGTTTCCAGCACCATCGCATCGCGGTCCGCCGCGCCGGCTGCCACTGCCGCCTCGATCATCGCGTATTCGCCGGAGACCTGATAGGCGAAGACGGGAACCTCGAACGTCTCCTTCACCCGGCGCACGATATCGAGATAGGGCAGTCCCGGCTTCACCATCACGCTGTCCGCGCCTTCGGCCAGGTCCATCTCGACCTCGCGCAGCGCTTCCTCGGTATTGGCGGGGTCCATCTGGTAGGTCTTCTTGTCGCCCTTCAGCAGCCCGCGCGTGTTCACCGCATCGCGGAACGGGCCGTAGAAGGCCGAGGCATACTTGGCGGCATAGCTCATGATCTGAACGTTGACGAAGCCCTCGTCCTCCAGCGCATCGCGGATCGCGCCGATGCGGCCGTCCATCATGTCGGAAGGCGCGATGATGTCGGCCCCGGCGCGCGCCTGATTCAGGGACTGGCCGACCAGCACCGCGATGGTCTCGTCATTGAGGACATAGCCGTCCGGCCCCAGCAGCCCGTCCTGCCCATGGTTGGTATAGGGATCGAGCGCCACGTCGGTCAGCAGGCCGATCCGGTCGCCAAGCTCCGCACGGATGGCGCGCAGGGCGCGGCACATCAGGTTGTCGGGATTGAGCGCCTCGGCGCCGTCATCACTGCGGCGCTCGGGCTGGGTATCCGGGAACAGGGCAAGGCAGGGAATGCCGAGATCGGCAGCTTCCCGGGCGCGCTCCACCAGCAGGTCCACCGACCAGCGCGAGACGCCGGGCAGCGAGGCGATCGGCTGCTCGACGCCCTCGCCCTCGGTCACGAAGACCGGCCAGATGAGGTCTGCCGGGGTCAGCACCGTCTCGCGGTACATGGCACGGCTCCAGGCCGTGGAGCGCGCGCGGCGCAGGCGGGTGTGGGGATAGGATCCGGTCATGGCCGCCTGATTGCCGGAAAAGTCCGGTCGGTTCAATGTGACGGACTGTCCAAGGGGACGCAGGCCAAGGGCATGCGGGCGATTCCCCCTCACCCCGCTCAGGCTGAGCCTGTCGAAGCCCCCGGCGGCGTGGCGCAATGCCCCCATCCTTCGACAAGCTCAGGATGAGCGCCCTTCGACAAGCTCAGGATGAGCGGAGCTTTGGCGGAAAGCAGCAGGGCATCACTTTCGGCGAAAGGCCCGCGCCTATTCCCCCGCCCCCGGCGCCAGCTTGTCGATTTCCCGCAGCGCATCCGCCTGCGTTTCCGCGGGCGCGGCAATGGCGGCCAGGGCCTCGCCGGGCTGGATGCCCAGCATCGCGCCCAACTTCGCGCGGAAGGCGTCCTTTTCCTTGCCGTCGATCTGCGGACGCGAGACGAAGCGCAGGCCTGCCGGGTTGATCGTGCGGCCGCCGCGATAGGCTTCGAAATGGAGGTGCGGCCCGGTCGAGAGTCCGGTCGAGCCGACATAGCCGATCACCTGCCCGGCCTTGACCCGCGCGCCGCGCTTCACCGCGATCCGGCTCATGTGGCCATAGCCGGTATCGAGCCCGCCGCCGTGGCCAAGGCGTACATAGTTGCCGTGGCCGCCGTGCCGCCCCGCGAAGTTCACCACGCCGTCCGCCACCGCATAGATCGGCGAGCCGTAGCGCGCGCCGTAATCGATCCCCGCATGCATCCGCACGAAGCCGAGAATCGGATGACGGCGCTTGCCGTAAGGCGAAGTCATGTGCCCGGCCACGGGCGCCCCGCCCGGCGCGCCCCGCGCCTGGGTGAGCGCGGAGGACGCGATCATCTGGCCGTCCTTGCCCCAGCGCAGCAGTTGCACGCGCGGCTTGCCGCCATGTTCGAGGCCTGCATAGAGCAGGCTGCCCACCTCGCGCTCGCCCTTGGCCGAACGCTTGTAGGCCACGACGATGTCGAACTGGTCCTGCGCGGCGATATCGCTTTCCAGGCTGAGATACTTATCGACGGCGCGCAGGTAGTCCTGGATCGCGCCGACCGGCGCCCCGGCATTGCGCGCCGAACGATAGAGACTCGAACCCACCGTGCCGCGAATGCGCAGCGGCGTCTCGTCCACCCGGATCGGATGGCGGATCAGCGCGAGTCCGCCGCCGGGGCGGCGCTCGACCGAAAGATCGAGGTCGAAGCGGGCGCGAAAATCCATCGAATCGAGCACGCGCGGCGCATGGGCCGCAGGACGGCGGCCCATGGTGATGTCGAAGCGCGTGCCCGAGGCGAGATCGTCCACCGGCACGGCCTGGCCGATCAGCCCGGTGATCTGAGAGACGTCCCCCGCGCCTACCCCGACACGCTCCAGCATGCGGGCGAAACTGTCCCCCTGCCCCAGGGTCGAGACCAACTGGATCGAGGGCCGCTCCGGCACATTGGCAAGCGGACGGACCAGCGGACTGGCCCCCATGTGGCGCCCGCTGTCGGCGCCGAGCGCCAGCGGCGAGATGGTCTGGCTGCGGAATTCGTCGCGGCTGCGATCGGCCAGCGGCGTCGCCGCCTCCACAGCGGAAAAGTCGGGCCACATCGCCAAGGCGGCGGCGCCCAGCCCCAGCATCGTCGCGAGGCCCCGGAACCAGCGGCGGCTGCCAATGTCGCAGGCCAGGTCGGGCGCGATCTCCACCTCGTGGCACCAGCGCTCGACGGCGTGCTTCCAGCGGGAGAGCCGCGGCTTTCCGGCAAGTCCTGAGGACTCGTTCGTCGCGGAATCCTGCAGCATCTGGTCGTGCGAAAGCGCCGCGACATGCGCGGTTGCTTCCCCAGAGTGCTCCAGCCCCTTGAACAAGATGCGCGTTTCCCACCGCAAGAATATGCCGCCACTAATGGCGAGAAGGACTCCTCCGATCCCGCAGGGAGCCCGATGTCCGAGGGCGCTTCTGCCCCTTCAAGGTTAATCTCCCGCTAATTCCGTGGATTTTCACCCTCCTTTCGACGAGCCGAGACTTGCGGGGGGCTGGAGGCGGTGCCACATTCGCCCTCATAATGGTTCACGACCGGCATGCCTCGTCGCGAAAGGACGCCCCCAGCGGGGTGAAGGCGGTGCTCGGTCCCACGAATACCGGCAAGACTCACCTCGCCATAGAGCGCCTTTGCGCCCATTCCAGCGGGGCCATCGGCTTCCCGCTCCGCCTGCTCGCGCGTGAGGTCTACGACCGCGTCTGCAAGATCAAGGGCGAGAAGAACGTCGCCCTGATCACCGGCGAGGAGCGCATCGAACCCAAGGACGCGCGCTACCTGCTCTGCACCGTGGAAGCGATGCCGGTAACGGAGCGCAGCCTCGCCTTCGTCGCCATCGACGAGGCCCAGCTCGGCGCCGACCGCGAGCGCGGCCATGTCTTCACCGACCGCCTGCTGCACGCGCGCGGGCGCGAGGAGACGATGATCCTCGGCTCCTCCACGCTGGAACCCATGGTGAAGGCGCTGGTGCCGGACGTGGAAGTGGTGACGCGCCCGCGCTTCTCCACCCTCACCCATGCCGGATCGAAGAAGCTTTCCCGCATCCCGCCCCGCAGCACCATCGTCGCCTTCTCGGCCGAGCAGGTCTACGCCATCGCCGAGATGCTGCGGCGCTTCCGGGGCGGCGCCGCCGTGGTCATGGGGGCGCTGAGCCCGCAGACGCGCAATGCCCAGGTCGCGCTCTACCAGTCGGGCGAAGTGGATTACCTCGTCGCCACCGACGCCATCGGCATGGGCCTCAACCTCGATGTCGAACATGTCGCCTTCGCCGGACTCTCCAAGTTCGACGGCCAGCGCCACCGCCGCCTTACGACCTCCGAGATGGCCCAGATCGCCGGGCGCGCAGGGCGGCACCAGAAGGACGGCACCTTCGGCACCCTCACCGGCTCCGGCGGACACGATTCCGAATTCGAACCGGACGAAGTCTACGCGATCGAGGAACACCGCTTCCCGCCGCTGACGAAACTGTTCTGGCGCGACCCGGAGCCGCGCTTCGACAGCGTGGCCATGCTGATTTCGGACCTCGAAACCCCGCCCGGCCGCGATGGATTGGTGCTCGCGCCCGAGGCGATCGACCTTGCCGTGCTCAAGCGTCTCTCCGAAGACGGCACGGTGATGGACAGCCTACACGGCCAGGCCATGGTGCGCCGCTTCTGGGAAGTCTGCCGCCTGCCCGATTTCCGCCAGCAGGGGGTGGAGACTCATTCGCGCTTCGTCGCCCGGCTCTGGCAGGATCTGAGACACGGCGAACTCGGCGCCGACTTCATCGCCCAGCAGATCGCCAGGCTGGACCTGACCGGCGGCGACATCGATACCCTCCAGGGCCGCATCGCCGCGATCCGGTCCTGGGCCTATATCGCCCAGCGCCCGGACTGGGTGCTCGCCCGCGAGGAAATGGCCGCCCGCGCCCGTGCCGTGGAGGCTCGCCTTTCCGATGCCCTCCATGGCAAACTCACCGAACGATTCATCAACCGCAGGACCGCCGTGCTCATGAAAAAACTCGGCCCCGACGCCGGACTGCTCTCGGTCCGCCTCGAAGAGGCGGAAGTGCTGGTCGAAGGCGAGCACATCGGCTCGCTCCACGGCTTCGCCTTCCAGGTCGATCCCGCCGCCCGGCTTTCCGACCGCAAGCTGCTGCTGGTCGCCGCCGAGCGTCACTTGCCCGCGCTGCTCCAGTCCCGCGCCGAAGCGCTGACCGCCGCGATTCACGAAGGCGTCGCCCCACTCGCGCTGGAAGGTGGCCGCCTGACCTGGGAGGACGAGAAGATCGCCGCGCTATCGGCGGGACGCTCGCTGCTCGCCCCCGTGCTGGTGCCGGACCGCGTGCTCGATGCGATTCCCGCGCCTGCCCGCAAGGCGCTGGTGGCGGCACTCGAAGCCTGGCTGGTCACCGCGCTGGAACCGCTCGCGCCGCTGCTCAAACTCGACGAGGCGAGCCGGGCCGAGGATGCCGGGCCGGACCTGCGCGCCCTGCTCATCACCCTGGTCGATCGCGGCGGCATGACCGCGCGCGACGGTTCCGGTGTGGACCGGCTCGACAAGAATCGCCGCACGATGCTGGCCAAGCTGGGCGTGCGCGTCGGCGCGCTCGACCTGTTCGTCCCGGTCATGCTGCGCCCCGGCCCGATCGCGCTCTGGCGCCAGCTTGCGAAGATCGCCGGAAAGGACGTGCCCGGCGGCGAGCCGGATCCGGCGATGCCGCCCACCATGGATGCCGCGAAACGCCACAAGGCGCCCGGCTATCGCAATCTCGGCAAGCAGTTGATCCGCCTCGACATGGCGGAAAAGCTGCTGCGCGAGGCGCACGAGGCGCGCTCCGCCGCCAGCGGCAATAGGGGCCCCTCGCGCTCCTTCTCGCTCGATCCGGCCCGCGCCGTGTCCATGGGCCTGACCACGGCCTCCTATGCCCGGCTGCTGCGTTTCGGCGGATTCCAGGCGCTGATGCCCCGGCCTCTGCCGGAAGGCGCCCACGGCGCGCCTGCGCCGGTACGCTGGCGCTGGCGCCCGCCGCAGCGCCAGCAGGAGCGCGAGGTCCAGACCGCCCGGCCCGATCCCAGGCGCAGCGACAGCGCTTTTGCGGCGCTGGGCGAACTGCTCGGCAGATAGAAAGAGAGGCAGGCATGAGGATCGACAAGCTTCTCTGGTTCCTGCGTCTCGTCAAAACGCGTCCCCTTGCCCAGACATTGGCCGAAGAGGGCCATATGCGGCTCAACGGACGCCGCGTGGAACGGGCCCATCAGAAGGTCGTGACCGGCGATGTGCTGACCCTGCCCACAGCTGGAGGCGTGCGGGTGATAGAAATCCTTTCCCTTCCAGAGCGCCGCGGGCCTGCCCCCGAGGCACAGGCCTGCTACAGAGTGCTTGACGCGGGGGCAGATGTTCCCATAGCAGCGGCCAACCGAAACGAGGCCTTCTAAGAGGAATACGCAGCCATGACTTATGTCGTCACCGACAATTGCATCCGGTGCAAGTACATGGATTGCGTCGAGGTCTGTCCGGTGGACTGCTTCTACGAGGGCGAGAACATGCTCGTCATCAATCCCAGCGAATGCATCGATTGCGGCGTCTGCGAGCCGGAATGCCCGGCCGAGGCGATTCTGCCCGATACCGAGAGCGGCCTTGAGCAGTGGCTGGAACTGAACGCCAAATATTCGGCGGAATGGCCCAACCTCACCACCAAGAAAGACGCCCCGGACGACGCCGACGCCATGCGCGGCGAGGAAAACAAGCTCGAAAAATATTTCTCGCCCGAACCCGGCGAAGGCGACTGATCGCCGCGGGGAGGCGCCCGTCCGCGAGGGCAGGTTTCCCCAAGGACTGAGGGACTTGGCGGGCCGGATTGACCCGCATCGGCACATTTCGGGGCGGGCTGCGGTTAAACGCATGCTCGCCTCTGGTAATTTTGTCACATCGATGCTATATAATCCAGCAACTGCCCGGGCCTTCTGCCCGTCTGGCAGGCATTTGCATTGCGAGGCAGGGTTCGAAAGCAAACGGCTGGGAGAGGTATCTGACCGGGCGGCGAAGGCGCTTTTGCGTTTTCAAGTCGCACCCACCCGGGTTTCTCTCACCGTAAGTATGGCAACGGATCTTGCAGGTGAAAGGACGATACATGGCAACCAGGGCCGATGCCTTCGATGTTGGAGATTACGTCGTTTATCCCAAGCACGGCGTAGGCCGTGTGATCGAGCTCCAGAAGCAGGAAATTGCCGGGATGCAGCTCGACCTTTATGTGCTGCGTTTCGAGAAAGAACGCATGACTCTCCGCGTTCCCGTGAACAAGGTCGAATCGATCGGCATGCGCAAGCTGTCGTCGGACAAGACCCTGCGCGAAGCGCTCGATACGCTCAAGGGCAAGCCCAAGGTGAAGCGCACCATGTGGTCGCGCCGTGCCCAGGAGTACGAAGCGAAGATCAATTCGGGCGACCTCGTATCGATCGCCGAAGTGACTCGCGACCTGTTCCGCGCCGACGATCAGCCGGAGCAGAGCTATTCCGAGCGTCAGATCTTCGAAGCGGCCTCGTCGCGCCTGGCCCGCGAACTCGCGGCCATGGAAAAGACCGACGAACCGGCAGCCCTCAAGAAGATCCTCGCGATCCTCAACGAGTACGCACCGAAGTATTACGAGAGCGCTGAAGCAGTCTGACCAGACGCAGCGTTAACTCGCAGGCAAAGGGGCCGCTTCCACACCGGAAGCGGCCCCTTTCGCTTTGTGGGATATTTGGACGGATCGACATTCAGCCCATGCGGGCCTGCGATATTAATTGTGGCGACAGTCGCTTCGTGACAGGTTCCGCGCGATGAACCTGCGCTCCCTGCCCTTCTTCGCCCCGGCTCTCGCTCTCGCCAGTGCCCTGCTGCTTTCCGGCTGCCTCAGCACCGCCGGCAAGATCGTGACCGCGCCGGTGCGCATAGCCGGTTCGGCAGTGGATGCCGTCACCACCAGCCAGTCGGAAGCCGATGAAAAGCGCGGCCGCCAGATGCGCGAGCAGGAAGAGAAGCTCGGCAAGATGCAGCGGCAATACCAGAAGCACTTGCGCCAATGCGACCGGGGCGACCGCCAGGCCTGCAACAAGGCGCGCGATGACTATGCGGACATGCAGTACCTGATGCCTGGCGCCGTGCCGCAGCGGCGCTGAGGATTTGCGAAGACCTTTGAGAAGCCCGCCGTCCCGGACCTGATCCGGGACCGGTGCCTGTCTTTAGGCGCGCGCTTTCGGCGAGGCGCCCCGCCGTGAGCTAGGCCGTTCACGGCCAGCGGTCCCGGATCAAGTCCGGGACGACGGCCAGCCTCAGGCCGCCGCGCGCTTCAGCCTGTCGTTGATGGCAGCGCCCACCCCCTCGCCCGGAATCGGCGCCACCGCGATCTTCGGCTGACTCGCCGCCGCGCCTTCGTGGAGCAGCGCGTAGAGCCGCGACGCCGCCTCCACGAGATCCCCCGAGGCGGAAAGGCTGGCGTCTCCCGCAATCGGGCCGAAACCGATATGGAATTCGTCCGCCTCGGCAGAGGCGGCCTCGAGCCGCACCGGCTTGCCCGGCGCGTAATGGCTGGCGAGCTGCCCCGGTGCCTCGATCGCCTGTGATATCACCGCGTCGCAATCCGTGCCGAGAACGGCGCGGATCGCCTCCTGCGGGATCGGGCCGGGCCGCAGGATCTGCCAACGGCCATCCTCACGCAAGGCGACGATCGTCGATTCCAGACCGGCCTCGCAAGGACCGCCATCGATCACCGCATCGAGATTGCCGCCCAGAGAGGCCACGACATGCTCGGCCCGAGTCGGACTTACGCCGCCGCTACGGTTGGCCGAAGGCCCCGCCAGCGCCAGCCCGGATGCCGCGATCACGGCCCGCATGAGCGGATGGGCCGGACAGCGCAGCGCCACCGTGGGCAGCCCCGCCGTCACCGCCGGAGCCACCGCCGCGCCTGCGCGCAAGGGCAGTACCAGGGTCAGCGCACCGGGCCAGAACACCTCGGCCAGCGCCAGTGCCCGCGCGTCCAGCACCGCCAGCGCCTGCGCCGCGGCGAGATCCGCGACATGGACGATCAGCGGATTGAAGCTGGGCCGCCCCTTGGCGCGGTAGATCGCCGCCACTGATTCATCCCGGTCCGCACGCGCCATCAGGCCGTAGACGGTTTCCGTCGGAACCGCGACCAGCCTGCCCTCCCCCAGCAGCGCAGCGGCGCGCGCCACGCCGCTATCGTCGGGTGCCAGAAGTTCGGGTCCAAGGTTGCGCTCCATACTCCGCCGCTATAGCCGCAGGACCGCAAAGCCAAGAAAAACCGCGCAGAGGATGATTCAAGCCATGAGCTATACGCCGCCCAGCACCGACCAGATCCTGGCCCTGCGCATCAATGCCGGGACCGAGGAGTTGGCCCGGCATCCCCGTTTTGCCGCCGCCAGCGATGATGTGGTGCAGGCCGTGGTGGAAGGCGCCGGCGCTTTCGCGGCGGGTGAATGGGCACCGCTGAACCGCAAGGGCGACATCGAGGGTGCCCGGATCGAGCACGGCAAGGTCCTGTTGCCGCAAGGCTTCGAGCAGGCCTACCGCGATTTCGTGGCGGCCGGATGGAACTCCATCGCCGCGCCCGAGGAATTCGGCGGCCAGGGCCTGCCGCAAGCGCTGGCCGTAGCCGCACTGGAATGCCTGGGCAGCGCCAACATGGGCTTCTCGCTCCTGCCGATGCTGACGGTGGGCGCGATCGAGGCGCTGGTCCATCACGGCAGCGAGGCGCAACAGGCGCGGTATCTTCACCGCGTGGTCAGCGGCGAATGGTCGGGCACGATGAACCTTACCGAGCCGCAGGCCGGATCCGACCTGGGCGCGCTGCGCACCGCTGCCGTGCCGATCACCGAAGGCCCGCACGCCGGAAAGTACCGGATCTCGGGCCAGAAGATCTTCATCACCTGGGGCGAACACGAACTGGCCGAGAACATCATCCACCTGGTGCTGGCCCGCGTGCCCGGCGCACCGGCAGGATCGCGGGGCATCTCGCTGTTCATCGTCCCGAAGTTCCACGTGGAACATGACGGCTCGCTCGGTGCCCGCAACGATCTCAAGGCGGTCAGCATCGAGCGCAAGCTCGGCATCCATGCCTCGCCCACTTGCGTCATGAGCTTCGGCGACAACGGCGAATGCATCGGCGAACTGATCGGCGCGGAGAACGAAGGCCTGCGCTGCATGTTCACGATGATGAACAATGCCCGCATCAATGTCGGCGCCCAAGGCGTCCAGATCGCCGAACGCGCCATGCAGCAGGCCATGGCCTATGCCATGGACCGCGTGCAGTCCGCCCGCGCCGGAGCCGCCGACAGGAGCCCCGTCGCCATAGCCGAGCATCCCGATGTGCGTCGCATGCTGCTGCGGATGCGCGCCCTGACCGAGGCTGGCCGCGCCCTTCTCTACTACGCCTGCGGCCAGCTCGATCGTGGCAATCTGGGTGACGAGGCCGCCCGGATGCGTGCCGAGCTGCTGGTGCCGCTGGTCAAGGCATGGTGCAGCGACATGGGCGTGGAAGTCACGAGTCTGGGTGTTCAGATCCATGGCGGCATGGGCTTCATCGAGGAAACCGGCGCCGCGCAGCACTACCGCGATGCCCGCATTGCCCCGATCTACGAAGGCACCAACGGCATCCAGGCCGCCGACCTCATGACCCGCAAGCTCGGCATGGCGCGCGGCGCTGCGCTCTTCGCGCTGATGGACGACATAGAGGCCTATGCCGCCGATCGCGGCGTCCTGGCCCTTCAGGAGCTTGCCGAGTCCTGCCGCCAGACAGCCCAGCACCTGATCGAAACCGGCACGCTCGACGACCGTCTCGGCGCCAGCGTGCCGTTCCTGGCCGCCTGCGCCGTCGCGGTCGCTGGCTGGCAGCTGCACCGTCAGGCCGATGCCCTGTCCGGCGCTTCCGACCTGTCCGAGTCCTTTACGAAGCGGAAAAAGGTAGTCGCGCGGTACTTTATCGAGCATCTGGTGCCCGAAGCCATGGGCCATCTCGCCCAGGCCCAGAAGGGTGCGAGCCTTCTCTACGAACTGACGAGCGAAGAACTGACAGCATGACCGACCGGATCGAAGTCCTCAGCCGCATTGCCGACGCCCTCGAACGCCTTGCCCCCCTGCCCGCGCCGCAGGTCGACTGGCTGGCCCATCCCGCCTACGTCTGGACCGGGCAGGAAGGGCGCGGCGTGCCCGAGCTGCTGGCCCCGCCCCTCGATCTGCTGCGCGGCATCGATTCCCAGAAGGAACGCGTGGTCGGCAATGTCGAGCGCCTCGCCGCCGGCTATGCCGCGCATGACATGCTGCTCTGGGGATCGCGCGGCATGGGCAAGTCCGCCGTGATGCGCGCCGCGATCCGGGCCGCCCAGTCCGCCCATCCGGGCCGCATCGCCCTTGTGCAAGTCGCGCAGGAAGCCCTCCACGGCGTGACCACTCTGTTCGCCCTGCTCGGCAAGGTGGACCGCCAGTTCCTCGTCTTCATCGACGATCTGGGCTTCGAGGAAAACGACGGCGCCGGGCCGCGCCTGTTGCGCTCCTGGCTGGAAGGCGGCGTAGAGGCACGCCCGGGCAACGTGCGCCTTGCCGTCACCGCCAATCGCCGCGCCATCGTCTCGCGGTCGATGGCGGAACAGGACGATCCCATCAATCCCCGCGACGTCGTGGACGACCGGCTCGCCCTGGCCGACCGCTTCGGCCTCTCGATCGGCTTCCACAACTGCGACCAGCCTGCCTATCTCTCGATCATCGAGGGCTATACCCGGCAGTTCGGGCTGGAATTCGACGAGCACGATGCGCTGGAATGGTCGCGCCGCCGTGGTGCGCGTTCAGGCCGCGTGGCCTGGCAATATGTCACCGAAGTGGCTGGTCGCGCCGGGAAAGTCATCTGAAACCATAAAAAAGGGGACCCGAGAGGTCCCCTTTTTCATTCACTGGCCGGTCGGCAACAGCTTGTCCGGGCCCTTGGTGAACCCGGCCTCGAGATTGCCGGTCGCGCCCGGAATGGTTGGATCCTTGATCTCTTCCAGGGGCTTCATGTGCTCGGTAACGACCGGCTTGATCTCCGCCGAAGGTGCCGCGCCCGGCGCCTGCACGCGCCACACGACCCCGGCCGTATCGTCGCTGACGAGAAGGCTGCCGGTCTTGTCCCAGGCCAGCCAGGTCGGACGGCCATGGGTATGCGAGGCATCCTTGAGGAAGCCGGAGAGCACGGGAATAGGCTTCACGTCCTGCGGATTGCCGTTGGCATCGAAGGGCACGAAGACCACGTCGTAGCCCACGGCCGGACGGCGATTCCACGAACCGTGGCGGGCCACGAAAGCGCCGTTGGCGAACTTGCTGCCCATGCGGTTGCCGCCGCCCGCGAAGACCATGCCGAGCACGCTGGCATGGGCACCCATCGCATATTCGGGCTTGCGGGTATATTCGAGCATGTAGGTCTGCATCGGCCACTGGACGCGCTCGTCGAACGTCGTCTTCCAGTAGACCCAGGGCCAACCGTATTGCGCGCCCACCGGCACGTTGGTCAGGTAGTCCGGCACCAGATCCGGGCCGAGCATGTCACGCTCCTGCACGGTGGCCCACATCTCTCCGGTGGAGGGGTTCCAGCCAAGCCCGTTGGGATTGCGCATGCCCGCGGCGAACTGGCGGCGGCGGGCCGTGTCCATATCCACTTCCCAGATCGCGGCGCGGCCGGTCTCTGCTTCCATGCCGTCGTCGGCGATATTGCTGGCCGAACCCACGGTGACATAGAGGTGCTTGCCGTCCTGGCTGAGCAGGAGGTTGCGCATCCAGTGATTGCCGCCTGCGGGCAGGTCTATCATCGTGCGCAGCGCCTTGCCTTCCAGCTTGGTCGCGCCGGGCTGGAAAGCGAATTCGAGGACTTTGTCGTGGTTGGCGATGTAGAGCTTGCCGTTCTGGTAGGCCATGCCCGAAGGCGAATGCATGTCGGCAATGCGGAAATCGAAGCGCTGTTCGGCCTTGCCGTCGCCGTCGCCGTCGCGCAGCAGCACGATCTTGTCGGGCGAGGCCTGTCCGGCGCCGACGCGGTTGAACATCCAGCCCATGACCATGCCCGTGATTCCCTTGGGCTTGTTGCCCGGCGGCGCATTGGTTTCCGCCACCAGCACGTCGCCGTTGGGCAGGGTCAGCATGGTGCGCGGATGGTCCAGGCCTTCCGCGAAGCGGGCCACGGCCAGCCCCTGCCCTGCCTTCGGTGCCTCACCCGCGCCCCAACCCACGGTTTCGACCAGCTTGACGCTGGGAATCCATTGCGGGTCCGGCTCGACCAGCTTGGGATCCTTGCCGACCGTATCGTCGAACGGCAGGTCGGAAGTGTTGGAGTACTGGGCCCAGGCGACAACGCCGCCGCCAACGAGAACGACCGCACCGAGTGCCAGGGCGGATTTGATGAGAATGGAGCGCATGAGCCTGAAATAGGCCGGAGGCGCCTATGCGGCAACAAGGACTTGGAGTATCGGGACCTCCATGTACGACTTTGCTCCCCAGGGCGACCAGCCCAAGCCCGAACTCTACGCAGACCTGGCCGAGGCCGCCCGGGCGCTCGTCAGCGGCGAACCCGACGGCGTGGCGAACATGGCCAATGTCGCGGCGCTGATCTGGCAGTTCCTGCCCGACCTCAACTGGGCCGGATTCTACCGCAACGTCGAGGACGAGCTGGTGCTAGGCCCGTTCGTGGGCAAGCCCGCCTGCATACGCATTCCCTTCGGCCGCGGCGTCTGCGGCACGGCGGCGGAAAGCGGCCAGACCCAGATCGTGCCGGACGTCCACGCCTTCCCCGGCCATATCGCCTGCGATGCCGACAGCCGCTCGGAACTGGTGGTGCCGGTCATGCAGGACGGCAAGGTGGTGGCCGTGATCGACCTCGACAGCCCCATTGCGGAGCGGTTCGATGCCGAGGATGCCGCCGGTATCGAGGCCCTCGCCGCGATCGTCGCGCCCTCAATCTGATCCTCATGCGGCCTCGGGCTGTCTCGCGCCGGGACTGACGGCGCGGACGCCTGAGGCTTGGCCTTTCGCCGGTTATAGTGCTAACATCGTGTTAACATACACGACTAATGCCCATAATCTGGTGAGAAGGCCCTGCGAATGCGTTCGACTCTCTGCACTGCGAGTCTCGCCCTGATCCTGTTTGGCGGCGCCAGCGCCGTCTCGGCGGCCGAAGTTGATGCCGGCGCGGACTATGTGCAGGACGCTTCCCCAGTGTCTCCTGCGCCCGCTACCGCCTCATCGATTCGCTACGAGTTCGATCCCGTCCAGCGCGATGCATGGCTCGCGGACTGCCACGGCAAAGTCGCCGCAAGCCGCCCGCGCTCGGGCACCGCACGCGAAGGCCAGGGCAACCACGGCGAGTGTGAAGCCTATCTCGCGGACTATCTCGCGCGCTATCGGCAGGGTCAGGTCATCGTGCCCGTCTACGGACAGGCCGCGCCGGGTTATGCCTATGTATATCCCGCCCAGTCGCAGCGCATGGTGTCGATTCCGGTCGTCCAGGCCATCGACAGCACGGGCGAACCGATCGCCTATGCCGAGGATGCGCAAGTCCGCCCTGCCCGCCGCTCGATCCCCCGGCGCGCGCCCGCAGAAGCCGCAAACGTCCGATAAAAACGGCGCCCGAACTGAAGTTCGAGCGCCGCAGAAAATCCGTAAATCCCGAGCGCTTCAGATCGCGCCGCCGGTCAGCCGCTGGCAGATCAGGTCGAGCTGGTCGAGCGTGGCGTAACGGATCGTCACCGTGCCGGACTTGGGATCGACATCGGCATTGATCTTCACCGGCAAGCCCAGGAATTCCTCAAGGTGGCTTTGCACCGCCACGATATCGGCATCCTCGTGCGTATTGCGGGCCGTGCGGGCGCGGCGCGGCGCAACATCGCCCCTCGCCTTCTTGCGAACCAGCTTCTCGACCTCGCGCACCGACATCTGCTTGTTGATGGCAGCGTCGGCGATCTCTTCGGCATCGTCGCAGCCGATCAGGGCGCGGGCATGGCCCATCGAAAGGCTGCCCTTCTCGACCATCGAGATCACGCCGTCCGGCAGGGCCAGCAGACGCTGGAAATTGGCGACGTGGCTGCGGCTCTTGTCGACCATGCGGGCGATCTCAGCCTGAGTCATGCCTTCGAATTCCGCCAGGCGGTTATAGGCCCGCGCTTCCTCGATGGGGTTGAGATCCTCGCGCTGAAGGTTCTCGATCAGCGCCAAGGCCATGACCTCGCGCTCGGTGAGTTCGCGCACGAGCGCGGGAATCTCGTGAAGCTGCGCCTTCTGGGCCGCGCGCCAGCGGCGTTCACCGGCAACCAGCTGATAGCGTCCGCCGTCCACCGGGCGCACGATGATCGGCTGAATCACCCCGCGATGAGCGATCGATGCGGCCAGTTCCTCCAGCGCTTCCTCATCGAAGATCCGGCGCGGCTGATCCGGGTGCGGCGTGATGTCCGCGATGGCCAGAACGGCAAGACCCCCGGCGCGCGGCAGAGCGGCGCGCCCCTCGGTGCTTCCCGGAACGCCCAGCGGCTCTTCCCGGCGAGTCTCACCAAGCAGGGCACCGAGGCCGCGGCCGAGGCCCTTGGGTTTCTGCTTGGGCGCTGCGGCGGCATTATGGGGTACGCTGATGCGGACGATCGATTCGTCGTTCATGCCGCTTTCCTCTTCTCGGGCAGTCGGGTGATAAGTTCGCGCGCCAGGGCCATGTAGGCCCGGCTGCCCGCGCAGGCATGATCATAGATCAGGGCGGGCACGCCATGGCTGGGCGCTTCGGAAAGGCGCACATTGCGCGGAATGGTGGTTTCGAAGACGAGCTGGCCCAGTACCGAGCGCACGTCTTCGGAGACCTGATCGGTCAGGCGATTGCGGCGATCGAACATGGTGAGCGCAATGCCGATGATCCCGAGATCGGGATTGAAGCGCTGCTGCACCCGCTCGACCGTCTGGAGCAGCTGACTCAGCCCTTCCAACGCGAAGAATTCGCATTGCAACGGCACTAGCAGGGTATCCGCCGCAGCCAGGGCATTGAGAGTCAGGAGGCCCAGCGAGGGCGGGCAGTCGATCAGGCAGACGTCGTAGCCAAGATCGCCGCCCAGCGCGGTACGCAGACGATTGGCGCGATCGTCGGCATTGACCAGCTCCACTTCCGCGCCGGAAAGATCGACGGTCGCTGCCAGCAGATCGAGATTGGGAATGCGGGTCGGCATGACGCAATCGGCGATACGCGCCCGGTCCACCAGCACGTCATAGGAGGTGCGGTCGCGCTCGGATGCGGCGATGCCGATTCCCGTCGAGGCATTGCCTTGGGGGTCTATATCAATGAGCAGGGTGTTCCAGCCGGTCGCAGCCAGGGCCGTCGCGACGTTGATCGCGGTCGTGGTCTTCCCGACTCCGCCCTTCTGGTTGGCGATGGCGATACGGATCACTTGGTCTTACCCCTTCCTGTCGGCCAGCTTGCCGACAATGATGCCTGCCTGCGGGTCCGTCAGGGACTGTTCCACGTGGAACATGTGCCGCCACTTGCGAAGGTCTTCCAGTTCTTGCTTTGCAGACCGCCCCTTCGGCAACAGCCAAACCGTGTCGCTTGTGGAAAAGCGTGCGGAAATCGTCAGAAGTTTTTCAAGCGGCGCAAAAGCGCGCGCGGAAATCACGCTGACCGGGAACGTCTCGACCAGTTCGAGACGCTGTCCGGCGATACGGGCATTATCCAACCCCATCGCCATCCGCGCCCGGTCGAGCCACTCGATACGGCGGTTGCGCGATTCAACCATGACCACTTCGCACTCGGGCCGAAGCGCGGCAATGACGAGGCCCGGAAAGCCCGCCCCGGTGCCGAGGTCGAGCCAGGGGGTCGATGTTTCACGTGAAACATAGGGCAGAAGCTGCGCGCTATCGACGATATGGCGCAGCCATACCTGCTCGAGACTCGCCGCAGACACCAGATTCTGCTGGAGGTTCTCTTCCACCAACATGGCGATCAGCGTCTCGAGCCGGACCCAGGCATCCTCGTCGCATTCGGGCAGCTTGCGCAGCCATTCGCGTGCTTCGTCTTCAGTCGTGATCACGCCGCCTCCCTGCGGGCATGGACCAGCAGCGCCGCCAGCGCTGCCGGGGTGATTCCGGGAATCCGTCCCGCTGCGGCAAGATTGGCCGGACGCGCCTTGCTGAGGCGCTCCACCATCTCGCGCGAGAGACCGGGAATCTCGGCATAAGGAAAGTCTTCCGGCAGCGGCAGGGCCTCGCTTGCGCGAAGGTCCTTCAGCTCGCGCTCCTGTCGTTCGAGGTAGGGCGCATAAGCCGCGTCCTCCACCATCTCTTCGACGAGCGCATCGTCTTCGAGCAGCGCGGGATCGATCCAGGGTGCGAGACCGCCGAGATCGACGCCGCCAAACCGGAGCCATTCACGCAGCGGCAAGCGCCCGACATCGGCGCGCACCGGCAGGCCCGCCTGAGCGAGTTCATGACCCGACAGCGAGGCATCGAAAGCCGCGTCGATCCTCGCGCGCTCGGCAAGGCGGCGTTCGAACCATGCGCAGCGCGCGGGCCCGGCCGCCCCGATCGCGATAGCCAGCGGCGTCAGGCGCGTGGAGGCATTGTTGGCGCGCAGGCGCAGACGGTACTCGGCGCGGGCCGTGAGCATGCGGTAGGGCTCGCTCACGCCGTGCAGGGTGAGGTCGTCGATCATCACCGCCATGTAGCTGTTTGCGCGGTCCAACGCCGGTGCCTCGCGGCCGAGCACGGCAGCAGCGGCATGCATGCCCGCGACCAGGCCCTGCGCCGCCGCTTCCTCATATCCGGTCGTGCCGTTGATCTGCCCTGCGCAATAGAGCCCGGGCATGTCCCGCAGCTCCAGAGTCGCGCGCAAGGCGCGGGGATCGATATGATCGTATTCGACCGCATAGCCGGGAACGATCATCTCGACCCGCTCCAGCCCTTCCATCGTGCGCAGCATCGCCAGCTGCACATCGGCGGGAAGCGAGGTGCTGACGCCGTTCGGATAGACCAGCGGGTTGTCGAGGCCCTCCGGCTCCAGAAAGATCTGATGGCCGTCGCGATCGGCGAAGCGGTGGATCTTGTCCTCGATCGAAGGGCAATAGCGCGGCCCGGATGCCCCGATGGCGCCCGTGAACAACGGCGAGCGATGGAGGTTCTCGCGGATCACGTCATGGGTGCGCGGATTGGTGCGGGTGATCGCGCAGAAGACTTGCGGAACCTGACGGCGGCGCCCCTTCCCGCCTTCGGACTCCGGCGCCGAAAGCGCGGACCCCGAAAGCGCGGACCCCGAAAGTGCTGACATCGTCCAGTCCTCACCATCGGAAGGCTGCTCGTCGAGGCGTGCCCAATCGATGGTACGGCCATCGAGACGTGGCGGCGTACCCGTCTTGAGCCGCGCCATCGGCAGCGCCGCATCGCGCAGCTGGCTTGCCAAGCGCTGTGCGGAATCCTCGCCGATGCGGCCGCCCGTCATCCGCTCTTCGCCTCGGAACAGGGTGCCGCCCAGGAAAGTGCCGGTGCAGAGAACCACGGCGCGCGAAGTCAGCCGCGTGCCGTCGGCCAGATCGATGCCAACCACCCTGCCCTGCTCGATCACCAGTGCAGCCGCTTCGCCGCCCACCAGAGTGAGATCGCCCTGCTGCTGGAGCAGGCGATGAATTGCCGCCTTGAAGAGCTTGCGGTCGGCCTGGACGCGCGGCCCCTGCACGGCGCTGCCCTTGGAGCGGTTGAGCATTCGGTAGTGGATCGCCGCGGCATCGGCCGCACGGGCGATCAGCCCGTCGAAGGCATCGACCTCACGAACGAGATGGCCCTTGCCCAGACCACCGATCGCCGGATTGCAGCTCATGGCGCCAACGGCATCCAGGTCGAAACTGACGAGGGCAACGCGCGCGCCCATGCGAGCGGCGACCGCCGCCGCCTCGCAGCCGGCATGGCCGCCGCCGATAACGATCACGTCGAAGGATTGCATGGACCACGCGCTTACCCGAAGCTGCGACTCACGTCAAAGCTAGCCCCGATGTTTCACGTGGAACATCGCTTATTTGCCGATGCAGAACCGCCCGAACAGCGCATCGAGCATGTCTTCGGTCGTCGCCCGCCCGATCAGGGCATCGAACGCGACCCGCGCCAAGCGCAGCGCTTCGGCCACCAGCAAGGGATCCCGCTCGCGCGTCGCCGCGCCGATCGCGTGTTCGGCTTCAGCCACTAGAGCATATTGGCGGCGATTCAACGCAGCGTCTCCGGGGCGCGGCATGGCCGAGGAAGCAGTGGCGATAAGGTCATTGCGCAAGGCGTCCAGCCCCTCCCCGGTCACGGCAGAGACACGGTGCCGGGGGCGCTGCTTATGTTCCACGTGAAACACGTCAGCCTGCGCCGAAATCTCCCAGGCACCTTCCGGCCCATCTCCTTCCGGGCCGAGCCAGAGGACCAAATCCGCTTTTCCGACTTCAGCCAGAGCGCGCGAGATACCGATGGCCTCGATCTCGTCGCCGGTCTCGTCGCGAAGGCCGGCGGTGTCACCGAAGAGGAACGGCATGCCGCCGATCGATACTGGCCGCGTCAGCACATCCCGTGTCGTACCGGCCTGCGGCGAGGTGATAGCCGCCTCATCCTCGACAAGCGCATTGAACAAGGTGCTCTTGCCCGCATTGGGTGGCCCGGCCAGTATCACGCGATAGCCCTCGCGCAGGGTTTCCGCTCTCGGCCGCTCCAGCCACCGGCGAAGCTCGCGGCCAAGGTCGTTCAATCGGGTCAGAAAGTCTACGGGCAGATCGGAGACATCGTCCTCGTCCCCAAAGTCGAGCACCGCCTCCACGGCTGCCGAAGCAGACAGTACCCGGTCGCGCCACTGCTCCACCTGCCGAGAGAAGGCCCCGCCCGCCATGGCCAGCGCGCTCTTTCGCTGCAGCTCGGTTTCGGCGGAGAGAAGATCGGCCAGCCCTTCCGCCTCGGCCAGATCGATACGGCCGTTCGCGAAGGCCCGCCGGGTGAATTCGCCCGGCACCGCGCGGCGCAGGCCCGCTACGCCGAGCAGGGCCGCCTCGATCGCCGCGACGACCGCCCTGCCCCCGTGAAGATGAAGCTCGGCGAGGTCTTCCCCGGTGGCGGTGTTTGCTCCGGGGAACCACAATACTAGGGCCTGATCCAGAATCGCGCCGTCCGCATCGCGCAAGGGGCGGTAGCTGGCCCGGCGCGGCTGCGGCAGGGTTCCCCCCAGCGCCGTGAGCGCGGCAGCGGCCGCAGGACCGCTGATGCGGACGACGGCAATGGCAGCCGGAGGAGAACCGCTGGAGAGCGCGAAGATCGTATCGGACATGCCCGGCCGCTACCCCAGAGCGGCCTTCAGGTGAACCCCTGCAAGCTGAAGCTCACTCGCCCTTCTTGGGCTTTCCTGTGCCGCTCATCGCCCCGCTCATCGCCATTGCGGCGCCGCTTTCGAGGAACTGCTGGAACAGCTTGAGTCCGAACTGGCCCATCGGCGCGACCTGCTTGCTCAGTTCCTGAAGCTGGTCGAAACTGCCCACGCCCTGCATCGCGTTGGCGAGTGCATCGACATAGACTTCGTTTGCCTTTGTAACGTCGGGCAGACCGAGGAATCGCCGCGCCTCTTCGGGCGAGCATTCAACGTCGACACTGACCTTCATGGCGGCCTCCCGGTTTGGATTTCTGTAGCTTGGGTGGCACATGGCGGTAGCAAAGTCCATCGCTCGTACCTACCCTTGCTCAACGCCTGACAGGGCCGGAAGGCTCCAGGTCCACCCCGCAGGAGACTTCCATGACCAACACCGAAATCCCGACGCTCGACGGCGACGGCATGATTCCCGCCTATGTCGCCCGCCCCGAAGGCACGCCGCGCGGCGCGATCATCGTCCAGCAGGAAATCTTCGGAGTCGATGCCGGGATTCGCCGCAAGGCGGATAGCTGGGCCGCCAAGGGCTATCTCGCGGTCGCCCCGGATACCTTCTGGCGCCAGAAGCCGGGCATCGAACTCAGCCCTTATGTCGAGGAAGAGATGCAGCAGGCGCTGAATCACATGATGGCGCACGATTTCGACATCGGCATTCGCGATATCGAGGCGGTGATTCACTGGATCCGCCGCGAGGAAGGCGTGCCGAAGATCGGTCTCGTCGGCTTCTGCATGGGCGGCAAGATCGCCTACATGGTGGCCGCGCGCACCGATATCGATGCCTCGGTGGGCTACTACGGCGTGATGATCGACCAGATGCTGAACGAGAAGCACGCAATCGCCCGCCCGCTCATGCTGCATATCCCCACCGCCGATCACTTCGTGGATGCCGCCGCGCAGAAGGCCATTCATGACGGCCTCGACGATCACCCGCGCGTGACCTTGTGGGACTACGAGGGCCTCGACCATGGCTTCGCCGCCGAGATCGGCGCGCGCCGCGACGAGGCCGGCGCCGAACTGGCCGACAAGCGCACCGCCGAATTCTTCGCCGAAGCCATCGGCTGAATCATCGAGAGCCGCCCGCCCGCGCCACCTTCGGCACGGGCGGGCGGCTTCGTATTTGCACCTAGCGTATTCAGGGATATTCAGATCATGACCACCGGCTACAGGATGATCGCAAGGACCCATGGCGGCCCGGACGTGATCGAGCGCGAGGACTTCGAGGTCCCCTCCCCCGGCCCCGGCGCGCTTCTGATCGAAACCGAAGCGGTCGGACTCAACTTCATCGACACCTATTATCGCAAGGGACTCTACGCCGATCCGCTGCCGATCAAGCTCGGCTCCGAGAGCGTCGGGCGGGTGATCGCGCTGGGCGAAGGCACGCAAGGTTTCGCGATAGGCGAGCGGGTGGGCACGACTCACGCAGGGGGCGCCTATGCCAGCCACCGACTGATCGACGCGACCAAGGCCATGCGCATTCCCGAAACGATTCCGCCGCAGATCGCCGCCGCAGTCATGCTCAAGGGCCTGACCGCCTGCTATCTGGCCGAGGATACCTACCCGGCCGAGAAGGGCCATGTCGCGCTGGTACATTCGGCGGCAGGCGGGGTCGGCTCGCTGCTGGTGCCCTGGCTGCTCGACCGCGGCGTCACCGTCATCGCCCACTCCGGCAGCGCCGAGAAAGCCGCGCAAGTGCCTGCCGAGCATTCGCTCTGCTGCGCCTTCGAGGACCTGCCTGAGGCCGTGCGCGAGATCACCCGGGGCGAGATGTGCCACGTCGTCTACGACGGTGTCGGCGCCGCCTCCTGGTCGGCCTCGATCGCCTCGCTGCGCAGGCGCGGATTCATGGTGACTTACGGCAATGCCTCCGGCCCCGTGCCGCCGGTGCCGCCGCTGGACCTGATGAAGGCCGGATCGATCTACCTCACCCGCCCGACCCTGGCCGACTATGTCGCGACGCCCGACCAGCTGGCGATCAGCGCGGGCAAGCTGTTCGACCGGATCGCCCGGGGCATCCTTACCCCGCACATCGGGCAGACCTTCCCGCTGGAGCAGGCTGCCGAGGCGCACCGGGCACTGGAGTCTCGCGGGACCACCGGGTCGACCGTGCTGATCCCTTGAAGATTCGAAGGGGAAGAGCAGGGGCCATCGCCCCTGCACCCCGTAACTGTTGACGTTGCGCCCTGCACTAAGCCGCAAGGAGCGCGCTACGCATATACTGCGCACAAGATCGACATTCCGAGGGTCTGGGGGATCATCCCCTAGGACTCCTTATTCTAATAAAAAAAGGGCCCGGAAACCCGAGCCCTCTTCCATCAGATCAGAGTGACGATCCCCAGCTGCGGATCGATCCAGCCTTCGTAGATCATCTTCACCGCCACATAGAGGATCACCGCAAGGCCGATCCAGGCGATCCAGCGATAGCGTTCGATGTAGCGGGCGATGAAGTTTGCCGCCACGCCCATCAGGGCCACCGCAAAGATCAGGCCGACGATCAGGATGCCGGGATGATCGCGCGCCGCGCCAGCCACGCCGAGCACATTGTCGATCGACATCGAGATGTCCGCCACCGCCACCGAGATCGCGGCTCCGGCGAAGCTCTTGGCGGGTTTGACGCCCGAATGCTCGTCGCCCTCGATCTCCGGCGATCCGGGTGAGTGTTCGCCGCCCCGGATCTCGCGGTACATCTTCCAGGCGACCCACAGCAGCAGCAGACCACCGGCGAAGATCAGGCCGACGATACCCAGCAGCCAGGTCACCATCAGCGCAAAGCCGATGCGCAGCACCAGCGCCGCGATCACGCCGATGGCGATGACCTTCTTGCGCTGGTCTGCGGGCAGTCCGGCGGCCAAGGCACCGACGACGATGGCGTTGTCGCCTGCCAGCACCACGTCGATCATTAGCACCTGCAAGAACGCCGACATTGCTGCCGGCGTCCCAAGGTTCGAAAAATCGTTGACGATGTGCTGCCAGATCTCGGCAGGTCCACCCAGCGAGGATGTCACCGCCAGAATCTGAAGAATGCTCAAGCCCCCGTTCTCCCCTTACTGATTCATGCCTTACTGATTCATGGTCGAGAAGAAGTCCTCGTTGGTCTTCGAGTCCTTCATCTTGTCGAGCAGGAACTCCATCGCGTCGACGGTGCCCATCTGCATGAGGATGCGGCGCAGCACCCACATCTTGGTGAGCTGGTCCTTGGGAACCAGCAGCTCTTCCTTGCGGGTGCCGGACTTGCCGACGTCCAGCGCCGGGAAGATGCGCTTGTCCGCCACCTTGCGGTCGAGGACGATTTCGGAGTTACCGGTGCCCTTGAACTCTTCGAAGATGACTTCGTCCATGCGGCTGCCGGTGTCGATCAGGGCCGTGGCGATGATGGAGAGCGAACCGCCCTCCTCAATGTTGCGCGCGGCGCCGAAGAAGCGCTTGGGGCGCTGCAGGGCGTTGGCGTCCACACCGCCGGTCAGCACCTTGCCCGAACTGGGCACCACGGTGTTGTAGGCACGGCCCAGACGGGTGATCGAGTCCAGCAGGATCACCACGTCGCGCTTGTGCTCGACCAGGCGCTTGGCCTTCTCGATCACCATTTCGGCGACCTGGACGTGGCGCTGCGCGGGTTCGTCGAAGGTGGAGGAGATGACCTCGCCCTTCACGCTGCGCTGCATGTCGGTGACTTCCTCGGGACGCTCGTCGACGAGCAGGACGAGGAGGAACACCTCGGGATGGTTGTCGGTGATGGCCTTGGCCATGTTCTGCAGCAGCACGGTCTTACCCGTGCGCGGCGGCGCCACGATCAGCGCGCGCTGGCCCTTGCCCTGCGGGCTGACGAGGTCGATCACGCGGGCCGACTTGTCCTTGACCGTCGGGTCCAGGGTATCGAGGCGCAGGCGCTCGTTCGGGTAGAGCGGCGTCAGGTTGTCGAAATTGACGCGGTGGCGGACGGCGTCGGGATCGTCGAAATTGACGCTCTGCAGCTTGGTGATGGCGAAGTAGCGCTCACCATCGCGCGGGGCGCGGATTTCGCCTTCCACGGTATCGCCCGTGCGCAGGCCCCATTTGCGGACCTGGTTCGGCGAGACGTAGATGTCGTCGGGACCGGCGAGATAGTTCGCCTCGGGGCTGCGCAGGAAGCCGAAGCCGTCGGGCAGCACTTCGATGGTGCCCTGGCCGATGATTTCCTCACCGTCTTCCGCCACTTCCTTGAGGATGGCGAACATCAAGTCCTGCCGGCGCAGCGTGGAGGCGCCTTCTACGCCCAGTTCCTCTGCCATTTCGACCAGCTCGGCCGATGATTTCTTCTTGAGTTCTTTAAGATGCATTTGTCTGGATTCCGAATGGAAATTGTGTGTCGGCCGGCGGGATCGAAGGGCTTGGGGAAAGCGGATCCGGGCAGGAGAATGGGCTCGCCGCCCTATGCCGGAACAAGGCTCAAATAGGCCTGTCCCGGCGCCTGGTCAACGAGTCAATCCGCCAAGCGGCGCCTAAGCGGGGCGAATGGAAATGTGAGGGGGAAGAGTTCCGCGTCGTCCCGGACCTGATCCGGGACCGCTGGCAATCCTTGAGACGCTCCCCATCGGGCAGGGCGCGGCTTGGATAGCGGTCCCGGATCAAGTCCGGGACGACGGATTCACTTCGGATTCGCTTCGAATTTACTGCGGATTCACAGCCGCCTCAGAACGGCTTCACCACCACCAGAATGACGATCACCACGGCCGCGAGGCCCGGAATCTCGTTGAGCAAGCGCAGCTTCTTGCCGGTCAGCAGGCGTTCGCCGCGCGCCAGCTTCTTGGCATAGCCCACCAGCCAGCCATGATAGCCCGAGAGTCCCAGCACGAAGAGCAGCTTGGCGTGAAGCCAGCCTTCGCTCCAGGCGCCCATCGCCGTGGCGGTGGCGATGCCCAGGACCCAGGTGAGGATCAGCGAGGGCGTCAGGATGATCTTGCGCAGCTTCGCCTCGCGGTCGATCCAGCGCGCTTCCTCCGCCGAACCGGCTTCCGCTTCCTGGTGATAGACGAAATAGCGCGGGAGCATGAATAGCCCGGCCATCCAGAAGATCACGAAGATGACATGTCCGGCCTTGAGCCAGAGATAGAGCATGGAAAGCAGTTCCTGCATGGGTCCCACGGGTTTCGATGGTTCAGGAGGCGCCCTCCTGCACCCTTGCCCGGCGCGGGGCAAGACGATTCCTCCATGAATCTCAGGGCTGAATCGCTGGGCTGATCAGTGGGGTGGTGGTGCGCGACCTGCGGCCTTGCGTAAGCCGCCTGTGCCCCTCCACCACCCGTTGGGTGGTCCCCCTCCCCGTACCGGAGAGGATTAGCGGGACCAGTTCCGCACTACGTGGAGCAGACGCTCGACGTTTTCGATCGGGGTGAACTGGCCGATTCCGTGGCCGAGGTTGAACACATGCGGACGGTCGGCAAAGGCGCCGAGCACGCGCTGGGCCTGAATCTCCAGCTCCGCGCCGCCCGACAGCAACAGCAGGGGGTCGAGATTCCCCTGCACCGGGAGCCCCTGCGGCAATTCGCGCGCGGCCCAGATGGGGTCGATGGTCTCGTCGATTCCGACCGCGTCCACACCGGTCTCGCGGGCATAGGCCGGGAGTTTTTCGCCCGCACCCTTGGGGAAGCCGATGATCGGAGTCTCGGGATGGCGCGCCTTCACCGCCGATACGATGGCGGCGTTGGGCGCGATCACCCATTGCTCGAACTGCGCGGGAGAGAGCGACCCCGCCCATGAATCGAACAACTGCACGGCCTCGGCGCCGGCCTGAATCTGGCCACTGAGATAATCGACAGTCACCCCCACGATAGCCTGGATGATTGCCGCGAACGCCGAAGGGTCGCGATAGGCCATGGCGCGAGTCTCATGCTGGTCCCGGCTGCCCTCGCCTGCGCACATGTAAGTGGCGACAGTCCAGGGACTTCCGGCGAAACCGAGCATTGTCTTATCGGAATCCAGTCCGGCGCGAACCTTGCGCACGGTTTCGTAGATCGGAGTCAGCCGTTCGGGAACTGCGCTCAAATTCCCCAATGCTGAATCGACGAGGCGCGGACTCAGCTTCGGGCCTTCACCGGCGAGGAATTCGAGATTCTGACCCATCGCATAAGGCACGATCAGGATGTCGGAAAACAGGATTGCGCCGTCGAATCCGAACCGGCGGATCGGTTGCAGCGTGATCTCCGCAGCCGCGTCGGTGTCATAGACCAGCGCGAGGAATCCGCCCTTTTCGGCGCGCAGGGCGCGATATTCGGGAAGGTATCTTCCGGCTTGGCGCATCAGCCAGACTGGACGCTTGCTTGTGTTCGTTCCGAGCAGGTTTTCGAGAAGGAGGCCAGGCATCGAGATTCAGGTCCGATCAAAAAAATAAAAGATTCTTAGAAGGATGATGGAGTCTGTTGGTCCTGTGGATATCGGGGACTTTTGAATCTTGCCCGATTCAATCCACGACGAACAGGTTCAAATTCGCGGAGCGACTCTCCGAGGAGTCTGAGTCAAAGACTCTTTATCCCGGTTACCCACAGGGTGTGGGCGGGAATTGAATCATGTTTACGACTCTCCCGACGAAATCGGTTCAATGTGGAGCAATTCCGGTAAGCGAGTTGTCACCAGCACTGTCCCGTGGTTTATGCCGCCACATATCCACAGCCTGCCGGGATGTCTCGGGGGTTCGTTCAAGAAAAACACCGGAAAAAAGCCCCGAATGGCGCGATTTCATCTCCACCTGCTCTCGGACTCCACCGGCGAAACGCTGGAAATGATCGCTAAGGCTGCCCTCGCCCAGTTCGACGATTCCGACGTGCTGCGGCATTTCTGGCCGATGGTGCGCTCGCAGCAGCACCTCGACCGGATCATGGGCGAAATCGCGGCCAATCCCGGACTCGTGTTCTTCACCCTGGTGAACGAGGAAACGCGCGGGCGCCTGGAAGAACGCTGCCAGCAGCTCGGCCTGCCCGCGATCGCCGTGCTCGACGGCGTCACCGATGCGCTGGAGGCCCTGCTCGGGCAGGAGGCCAAGGGGCGCCCGGGCCGCCAGCACCGCCTGGACGATGCCTATTTCGCCCGCGTCGATGCGATTCAGTTCACCATCGCCCATGACGATGGCATCGCCTGGGAAGACTGGGAGGAAGCGGACATCGTGCTGGCGGGAGTCTCGCGCACCAGCAAGACGCCGACGTCGATCTATCTCGCCAATCGCGGCTACAAGGTGGCGAATATCCCGATCGTGGTGGAGAGTCCGCCGCCGCCGCTGCTCTACGGCCTGAAGCGACCGCTGGTCGTCGGCCTCACCACCGCGCCGGAGCGTCTGATCCAGATCCGTCGTAACCGCCTGCTCTCGCTCAGCCAGTCGCCCGACACCGACTATGTGAAAAGCGACAGGGTGGAGAACGAGCTGAAATATGCCCGCCGCATGTTCGCGGACAATTCCTGGCCGGTGATCGACGTGACGCGCCGCTCGATCGAGGAGACGGCGGCGGCGATCATCAATCTCTTCAACGAGCGCAAGGCCGAAGGGACCCAGGGTCCGGTCGGCCCCAAGCCCATCTGAGTCTCGCAATGATCGTCCTCGCCTCGCAAAGCGCCTCGCGGCGCGCCATGCTCGAAGCTGCCGCGATTCCGTTTCGGGCCCGGCCTGCCCATGTCGACGAACGCGCCATCGAGGCCGGTCTGTCCGGTCGTTCTCCGGCCGAGATCGCGCTGGAACTGGCGCGCGCCAAGGCACTGGCGGTCTCCGCCGAGGAGCCGGGCGAACTCGTGCTCGGCAGCGATTCCCTGGTCGAATGCGGCGGCCGCCGGTTCGACAAGCCGGCAGACCGGGACTCCGCCGCCGAACATCTGCGTTTCTTCTCCGGCAAGGTCATGCGTCTCCACAGCGCCGCCGCCCTCGTGCGGGACGGCGAGGTGCTCTGGGCCGAGGATGCCGTGGCGGCGCTGCATGTCACCGATCTTTCGGAGGCCTTCATCGCCGAATATCTCGATGCCGAATGGCCGGAAGTGGCGGGCTGCGTCGGCGTGTTCCGCATCGAGGCGCGCGGCGTGCAGCTTTTCGAGCGGATCGAGGGCGACTATTTCACCATTCTCGGCATGCCGCTGCTGAAAGTGCAGGCGGCGCTGCGCCGTCTGGGAGAGATTGCGCCATGAATCAGCCTTACGCCGAAGTCATCGGCGATCCCATCGCGCAGTCCAAGTCCCCGGTGATTCACGGATTCTGGCTGGAAAAGCTGGGCATCGCGGGCCGCTACGATCGGCACCGGGTGCCGCTGGACGGTCTTGCCGACTATCTCGCTACGCGCCGCGCCGATCCCAACTGGCGCGGCTGCAACGTGACGATGCCGCACAAGCTGGCGATCATCCCGCTGCTCGACCGCCTCGATCCGCTCGCCGCGAAGATCGGCGCTGTCAACACCGTGGTGCGCGAAGCCGACGGATCGCTCACCGGCTATAATACCGATGCGCCGGGCTTTCTCGAACCGCTGCAGCCGCTGCTTGAACAGACTCACTTGTTCCGCATGGCACGGGTGCTGGGCACCGGCGGCGCCTCGCGGGCGATCGTCGCGGCACTGGCGGAGCGGGGATTCGTCCTCGTCCTGGCCGGGCGCGATCCGGCCAAGGCCCAGGCCATGCTCGACGAACTGACCGCGCAGGACGATCATCACGCCATCGATCTGGCCCATTTCGCAGAGCCGACCGACTTCGCTTTCGACGACCGCGCGCAGTGCCTGGACCTGATCGTCAACGCCAGCCCGCTCGGCATGACCGGCCAGCCCCCCCTTGCCTTCGACTTCACCCACGCCCCGCCCGGCAGCGTGGTCTACGACATCGTCACCAGCCCGCTCGACACGCCTTTCCTGAAGGATGCGCGCGCGGCCGGGCTCCAGACTCTGGACGGCCTGTCGATGTTGATCGGCCAGGCCGACGTCGCCTTCGAACGCTTCTTCGGCATGAAACCGCCGCGCGGCTTCGACCCGGAACTGCGCGAACGCCTGCTGGCATGAGCCGGATTCTCGGCCTCACCGGCTCGATCGGCATGGGCAAGTCGACCGTCGCGGCGATGTTTCGCGACCGCGGCGTCCCGGTCTTCGATGCCGATGCCGCGGTCCATGTGCTTCAGGGACCGGGCGGAGCGCTCGTCCCGGCGATAGAGGCGGCATTTCCCGGCACGACCGGGCCGGAAGGCGTCGTGCGCGGCAAGCTTGGCGCGGCGGTTTTCGGAAATCCCGAGGCGCTGGCCCGACTCGAGGGAATCGTCCACCCGGCCGTGGCGCAGGCGCGGATGCTGTTCCTGTCGGAGCACGATTCGGCGCCGCTGATCGTCTTCGACATCCCCCTGCTCTATGAAAAGGGCGGCGACCGGGGGCTGGACGGCGTGGCGGTGGTTTCCGCCCCGGCCGAGGCGCAGCGCGCCCGCGTGCTGGCACGGCCGGGCATGACTCCCGAAAAATTCGAGCAGATTCTGGGCTTGCAGGTCCCCGACGCGGAAAAGCGCGCGCGGGCTGATTTCGTGATCGATACCGGTACGTCGCTGGCGGAAACCCGCGAGCAGGTGGACCGCATCGTGGATGCGCTGACCGTATCAGAATAATCGCCTCAGGGCCTTGCGAAGTGGGTCCGGCAGGCAGATATGGAGAGGGATGAGAGAGATCATCTTCGACACCGAAACCACAGGTTTCGACCCCAGGGACGGGGACCGGATGGTGGAGATCGGCTGCATCGAAATGGTCAACCGGGTGCTGACCGGCAAGACCTATCACGCCTATTTCAACCCCGAGCGCTCGATGCCCGCCGAAGCCGAGGCGGTTCACGGCCTGTCCGATGCTTTCCTGGCCGACAAGCCGCTTTTCGCAAGCTGCGCCGAGGAATTCGTGGCCTTCATCGGCGATGCGCCGATGATTGCGCACAATGCCAAGTTCGACTTCCGCTTCATCAATTTCGAGCTGGAACGCTGCAGCCTTGCCCCTGTCGATCTCGGCCGCATGGTCGATACGATGGAGCTGGCGAAAGTGCGCCATCCCGGCGCCAAGCTGACTCTCGACGCGCTCTGCTCGCGCTACGGAATTGATCGAAGTCATCGTACCAAGCACGGCGCCTTGCTAGACGCCGAGCTGCTCGCGCAGGTCTACGTGGAGCTGAGGGGCGGTCGTCAGATCGGCCTGGAGCTGCTCGCGGATACCGCCGAGGTCACGGCGGAAACGCGGATCCTTGTTCGCAAGGACCGGCCTTTCCGTCAGCCGCGTCCCCACGCGGCAACCGAGGAGGAACTTCTCATTCATGCGGAGTTTCTCAAGTCGGTCGAAGCCCCGCTCTGGGGCGCCTGAATCACAGCAGAGGAGTAATCGCCCATGGACATCCGCGTTTCCGGCCATCAGGTCGACACCGGTGAAGCTCTCCAGACCCACGCCAGCGAGCGTTTGACGGCGATCGTAGACAAGTACTTCAGCCGCGCGCTGTCGTCCCAGGTCACCTTCGGCCGCGCCCCTGCCGCCGCCTTCCGCTGCGATATCGTGGTCCATGTGATGCAGAATCTCGTGCTCAAGGGCACCGGCATGGCGCAGGACGCGCATATCGCCTGCGACCAGGCCGCCGAAAAGATCGACAAGCAGCTTCGCCGTTACAAGCGCCGGATCAAGGATCGGCACGAACAGACGGCCCATGCCGTCGCAGTGGAAGAAGCCGCCTACACGATCTTCGAAGAGCCTGCGAATGAACAGGAAGAAGAATTCGACGCCGATGCTCCGGTGGTGATCGCCGAAACGCGTGTCGACGTTCCCGAAGCTACCGTTTCGGACGCCGTCATGATGCTGGACCTGCGCAACACCACGGCTCTTCTTTTCAAAAACGCTGGTACGGGACGCCATAATATGGTTTACCGCCGCGGCGACGGATCGATTGGCTGGGTCGAACCGCACTGACGCCTGAACCTGACGCCGATCGGGCGTCGATACTTCTTTTCGAAGAAGAACACATAACCCCCGGTTTTCCGGGGGTTATAAACGTTTAACCCCAGGCAATCCCGTTTGGGCCAGAACCAGAAACGCAGATGAGCAGTCTTTTTACCCTGTTGCCTGACGCCGTCGTGACCAGCAGCGCAGACAGCAAGCACGTGATTCTCGGCCGACTCGCCGACCTGTTCGCCGAGGTTTACCACCTCGATCGCGAAGAGGTTCTCGCGCGTATCATCGAGCGCGAGGAAATGGGCAGCACCGGCTTCGGCCGCCGCATCGCCATTCCCCATGCCCGCATGGCAGCCCTCGGCCGCCCGGTGGCGGTCGTTCTGCGACTGGACAGCCCGGTCGATTTCGATTCCGCCGACGGCGTGCCGATCGATCTCGTCTTCGGCCTGCTCTCGCCCGAGAATGCCGGGGCCACGCATCTCCACGCGCTGGCCGCGATCTCGCGCATGATGCGCGATGAACGCATGCATGCCGCCCTGATCGACGCGCCGGGGCCGGAAGCGCTCTACAGCCTGCTCAGCAATGTCATCGAGCGCGATGCCGCCTGATAACGCGGGTTCGATTGCGGACGCCGGGCCTTCCGGCGCCGGACTGCACTGGCGGGCGCTGGAAGGGCTCTATGCCTCGGCGCCGATCAACGGGATGTTCCGTTCGCGCCTGGAGATCCCCGGCGAGGGTCTGTCCCGGATCACCTTCGACGTGGAGCCGGACTGTTTCCACGCCGCAGGCGCCGCCCACGGCACGATCTACTTCAAGATGCTCGACGATGCGGCATTCTATGCAGCTAACACGCTTGTCACCGATCGCTTCCTGCTGACCACCTCGTTCAACCTGCTGCTGAGCAAACCGATCAAGGGCGGCACCATCGTTGCGGAAGGACGCTGGGTCAGCGGCCGCCGCCGCGTGCTGGTGGCCGAATCCCGGCTGGTGGACGAGGATGGCGACGAAGTGGGGCGCGGCACCGGCACGTTCATGCGCTCTCGCATCGCCCTTTCCGGCCTGCCGGGCTACTCGGGTGCGGTTGGCGGTACGAGCGGTCGGGCCTGAGCCGATGGAAGCCCGGATTCCCGCACATATCGAGGTTTCCGGCCTTATTCGTGCGGTCGAAGCCGAAGGCGGATTCGGCACTGTCCTGAGCAAGGGCGAGCGCGACGCCGGGACGATCATGCTCGTTCTGCTCGAAAATGGAGGCAATGCGCGGATCTATGAGCGCATGCCCCAGATCGACGGCACACGTCTTTGGCAATGCACGAAAAAGCATGAAACGAGCGAGGATCCCGCCGAGTCGCTGGACTTGAGGCTCGCATTCTCGGCCTATCTGGAGCGGCGCGGCGAACAGGATCGCGACTTGTGGATCGTCGAACTGGACGTCGCGAAGCCCGAACGTTTCATCGGGCTTGGTGTATAACTGGGTTGACTTGCACGGCGCGCAAGTTAATGGCCTCTCCACAGACGCGGAAGCGGCTCGGGTAGCATTTCGGCCAACCCGGCTAGCACGCAGACGGGGAATCGTCGGCAGGATCGTTTGGAAAGTGAACGCCCCTAAAAGGCATTCCGTTCCCGCCTGCGCCAGATTGGTTCACCGCCTTTGATCATGATTTGATGCGAAGCAAAGTTCAGTGGGCAAGCGCGATCGCGCTGGCCGCTACGGTTTTGACAACCCTATTCGGCGCACAGGGTTCGGGCGCCGCGGCCTTGGCACCGGTTCTGGTGCAGGCCAAATCGAACCTCGAGCCGATCTTCGTATCGCAGCCGGTCGTCCAGTCCCTCCCCTCGGAAGATGGGGCAGATGCGACGGACGCAAGCGAGGCTGACAACGAAGCGGTCGATCAGGACACCCAGGTCGATGCCGACACCCTGGCGCAGCTCGTTGCGCAGCAGGCGATGCCCGGCAGCCTCAGCAGCGAAATGCGCTGCCTGGCCAGCGCGATCTATTTCGAAGCGCGCGGCGAGACTCTCGAAGGCCAGCTGGCCGTCGGCCGCGTGATCATCAACCGCGCCGAATCCGGCCGCTTTCCCGCCAGCTATTGCGGCGTGGTCTACCAGCCTTCGCAGTTCTCGTTCATCCAGGGCAAGAAGATGCCCAAAGTGCGCGAGCATTCGAGCGGCTGGCGCGAAGCCGTTGCAGTGGCCAAGATCGCCGTCGAGAAGTCCTGGAAGAGCCCGGTCAAGGGCGCGCTGTTCTTCCACGCCGCCCGCGTCGCGCCGAACTGGCGCCTGACCCGCCTGGCCCGCGTGGACAACCACATCTTCTATCGCTGAGACTTAGGGCTCAGGCGACAGACGAAAAAGGGGAGCGAAACCGCGGTTTCGCTCCTCTTTTTGTGTTCGTAATACCGAGAGACTCAGTCCCGCAGTTGCACCCAGACCGCCGTGTGATCGCTGGCCTTCTCACGCCCGCGATAGGCCTTGTCGACGCCGCAGGAGACGAGGCGGTCGGCAAGCTCGGGAGAGAGCAGCGCGTGATCGATGCGGAAGCCGTGATCGCGTTGCCAGGCGCCTGCCTGATAGTCCCAGAATGTCCAGATCCCGCCGCGCGGATTATGGGTGGCGATCGCGTCGGTCCAGCCATCGCCCAGCAGGCGGAAGTAGGCATCGCGCGATTCCGGCTGCATCAGGGCGTCCGCGGCCATGGCGGGCGGCGACCAGACGTCCCGGTCGGTGGGGATCACGTTGTAGTCGCCGGTGACGATGGCAGGCACTTCCTCGGCCTTGATCTCGTCCATGCGGCGGCGCAGGCGCTCCATCCAGCGCAGCTTGTAGTCGAACTTCGGGCCGGGCACCGGATTGCCGTTGGGCAGGTATATGCAGACCACGCGCAGGCCGAAGACGTCCGCTTCCAGATAGCGCGAATGCTCGTCCTCGGGCTCGCCCGCCAGTCCGCGCTGGACTTCCACCGGCATTTCACCGTCGGCCAGGATGGCGACGCCGTTGAAGCCTTTCTGGCCGTGCCAGATCCCCTTGTAGCCGATCTTCTCGAACTCGGCGATCGGGAAGCCTTCGTCCTGGCTCTTGATCTCCTGCAGGCAGGCGACCGCCGGACGGGTTTCTTCCAGCCATTCGAGCAGACGGGGCAGGCGCGCCTTGACGCCGTTGATGTTGAACGTGGCGATCTTCTTCATACGGAGAAGCTCGAACCGCATCCGCATCCGGCCGCAGCCTGGGGATTCTCGACCCGGAATGCCGCGCCGCCGAGCGATTCCACGTAGTCGACCACACAGCCGCTCACGAGGTCGAGGCTGACCGAGTCGACCACCAGGCGCACGCCGTCGGTTTCCGCCACGGTGTCGTCGGCTTCGGGTGCTTCGGCCAGGCCGAACTTGTACTGGAAGCCCGAACAGCCGCCACCTTCCACCGAGAGGCGAAGGATCGCCGGCTTTCCTTGCTTTTCCGCGATCGCGGCAACGCGCGAGGCGGCCGAGGGGCTGAGGGTTACGGTTTGCTGGTCCATGCCCGCGATGTAGGCCTCCCCGCCCCTTGCGGCAAGGGATGCCGGGGGGCGGGGAGTCTGTTTGAAAATCCGCCGTGGGCGGATTTCGGCGGCACCGGCCCCATTGGACTCAGGCGCCCCCACCCTACCACCCAACGATAGTACCCTAGCGGGAGGTAGGGTGGGGGCGTGGGCCGGCGCCGCTAAAAATGCCCTTCAGGCATTTTTCAAACCACCTTTCAGGCCGTCTGGATATAGTCGCGCATGGCGGCGGCTTCGGATTCCACCTTTTCGAGGCGATATTTCACGATATCGCCGATCGACACGAAGGCGACCATGCGGCCGTCCGTCACGACCGGAAGGTGACGAATGCGGCGCCGGGTCATCAGGGCGAGCGCCGCGAGGGCCGTGGCCGAAGGTTCGACCGTCACGGGAGGCGCGGTCATCACTTCGCTGACCTGCATGCCCAGCACGTCCGGCCCGAATTCGCGCAGCCGGTAGATCACGTCGCGTTCCGAGAATATGCCGACGAGCCGGTCGCCCTCGAAGATCGGCAGCGCGCCGATCCGGCGATCGGACAGAAGCGATGCGGCCTCACTGACGGTGCAGTCCGCCTGGCAGGTGATAACGGCCTCCCGGCCGGCGATAATCCGCTCGATCGTCATCTTGCAGTCTCCCGTATCGGGTCCTCGACCCGCTCCTCGCGTTAGGGTCAGGACCCATTACTCACGCCTGCGAGGCACCGGAATGGCGAACAGCTCGGGCCGAAGGGGCTGCCGGGCGGGCTGGTTGCCCGTCCAAAGCCGCTTCGGTTCGAGATGGAAGCCATTCCGGTGTCCCGAAGGGATTTGATCAAAATGGCCCAGCGCAGCGTCAGGAAGTCTTGAAATATGGACATATTCCTGCGCCTTCCTTCCTCGCGATGAACCATTTTGATTCAAACCTCGCAGGCGTGAGTAATGGGTCCTGACCCTATATCCGGCCCTCTTTCGGGGCTGATCCGAAGAAGGGTATCATAGCCAGGCGCGCTGTTCCACGAGTCCCTTGCGGGCAGGCGCGCGAAGGCGCAAATGGGCGCGATGATACCCCGCTCGCCTCTGGACGATCCCGCGAAAGCCGCCCACGCCTGGGCGCGCTATCGCCGTATCATGCGCTACATGATGACGGTCACCGTGGCGCTGGTGATTGCCTCGGTGATCCTGCTCTACCGGTCCAACGGCATGGTTTCGGTCCATTTCTACATCGCGGCGGCGGCGGGCATCGGGTTCACGATGCTGCTGGCCTCGGCCCTGATGGGACTGGCCTTCCTCTCCAGCGGCACCGGCCACGACGAATCCGTCGTGGACCCGCTGGACGACGAGCAGAAATTCTAGGATCCGTTTGAAAATCCGCTGAAGGCGGATTTTGGCGGCACCGGCCCCACACCCCCACCCGACCTCCCAACGATAGTACCCTATGGGAGGTCGGGTGGGGGCGTGGGCCGGTGCCGCAAGCTCGTCACGGATGTGACGAGCGCACTCAACAAAGACTCAAGTCAGGGCAGGTCTCAGGCGGAATTCTTCAACCGGCTGGCCGCCGATCAGGTGCTCCTGGATGATCTTTTCCAGCACGTCCTCGGTGCAGGAATGATACCAGACCCCGTCGGGCCAGACGACCGCGACCGGGCCTGCAAAGCAGATGCGCAGGCAATCGGCCTTGCTGCGGGCGATCCCGCCCTTCCCCTCCTCTGTACGGAGCGGTCCGTCGAGGCCGAGCTGCTTGAGGCGCTTCTTGAGATACTTCCAAGATGCCGCGCCCTGCTCCGGCGCGCAGCATTCGCCTTTCTGGGGCTCGGCGCAGATGAAGATGTGGCGCCTGACGCTCTCGCCGCCCGCCTTGGCAAGAGCCACGGAGGCCCGCGCGATGTCCTCGGGGGAGGCGGTCATGCGCTGGCGCTTTCGGGGAGCATCCATTTTCCGGCGCTTTCGACATAGCCCTGGGTGAGCGGCGCCGGACCTTCCGGGCCGACCATGACGATCACGGTGCGGGCGAAGACGACCGGCCTGCCCTCCTGCGTGACAAGCTGGACGATCTGCTGGCTGGTCCGGCCGAGGCGCTCCACGGCGCCGTGGATCGTCACTGCCTCGGGATAGTGAGTCTCTCCGAGGTAATCGATCGCGATGCTCGCCACCATCGTCGAGAGGCCCGCGAGATGCTCGGGGCCGCCTGCCTCACGGAAAAACCGCAGGCGGGCGTCTTCGAGGATCCCGGCCATGGCGACGTTGTTGATGTGCATGTTGATGTCGAGATCGCCGAAACGCGGCTCGATCCGACAGGAAAACGGGTAGCGCGCGGGGTCTAGCAGTGCGGGATCGGGTCTTGCCATGCGCAGGGAGGTAGGGCGCCGGGCGACGATGGTCCAGAGTTGAGTCTTGGTTGGTACGCTCGTCACATCCGTGACGAGCTTGCGGCACCAGCCCCATTTGGACTCAGGCGCCCCCACCCGACCTCCCACGAGTGTATCCTGATGGGAGGTCGGGTGGGGGCGCCTGAGTCCAAATGGGGCCGGTGCCGCTCAAAAATGCCCTACGGGCATTTTTCAAAAAACGCCCTCAGCCTTTCTTGCCGACGATCCTGGCGATTTCGGCGGCGACGAGGCGTTCGACCATCGGTGGCAGGTTCTTGTCCAGCCATTCCGCCAGCGCCGGACGCAGCAGTTCGCGGGTCAGGCCTTCGAGCGAGGTTTCACCGGAACGGACGATCTGCGGCGCTGCGCTGGGTTCGGACAGCATGGCGAGTGCCGCCAGCGATTCCCGCATCGAATTGCGGGTCACGTCCTGAAGCAGCGCCGGTTCGTCCTGCCCGGCATCGTCGGGCGCAAGCTCTGCCGTTTCGGAGAGGTCGAGCACGTCGTCATCCTCGTCCTCCAGCATGACCGCGCGCAGTTCCTCCACACCGCGGCGGTGACGCTCTGCCTTTTCGGCACGCGAATCCGTACGGGTGTCGCGGGCGATCACCTGCTTGATCGACTGGAGAATCTCCTCGACCGAGGGTTCACCGCTCTGACGCATGCCTTTTGCCCCTGCCCGCGGGTCCGGCCAGAGGGGCTGGACTCGACGAAAATTGCGCTCCGAATCGGAACGGCTGATTACTGCCGCGGAATGTTCCCGTCCTGCACCGGCGTGTCAACGGTACGGGTGGAATGGGCGACGGGCTCGGGATCGTTGCCCCAGTCCATGAACTTGCCCTTCACGCGGTCGTAGTTGACCTCGGGATCGTAGAGGATGCCGCCGTCGAGGTTGAGATCGCGGGCTTCGGCCTTGCCCATCGCCGCCAGCAGGGTGAAGCCCGCGACATAGGCGTTGCGCCGTGCCGTTACCAAGGTAACCTGGGCGTTGAGCAGTTCCTGTTCGGCATTGAGAATGTCGAGGATCGTGCGGTTGCCGACCGAATTTTCCGCCCTCACGCCTTCGAGGCTGAGCGTCGCCGCTTCCACCGCCACTTGCGAAGAGCGGATGAGGTCGTTCGAGGCGTTCCACGAGGTATAGGCGGAGCGCACTTGCGCGATCACGTCACGCTCGGTGGCGATTTCCTGCTCCAGCGTGGCCGAGGCGGTGGCCTGGGCCTGACGGCGCTGCGCGGCGGGAAGGCCGCCCTGGAAGATCGGGATCGACAGCTGCGCACCGGCCTGCACGGATGAATCGCTCTGTGAAACGTTTGCGGCTACCACGCCACGCGCCAGCGTGTTGAAGTAATTGTTGTAGCTGCCCTGGCCGAACAGGCGCAGCGTGGGCAGGCGCCCTGCCCCGGCCACGTCGATGTCCTTGTCCGCGGCCTTGGTGCGCTGGCGCGCGCCGATCAGGTCGGGGTTGGAATCGAGGGCGATCGCGGCGGCGTCGTTGGCCGTGGCGGGCAGGTTGGGCAGCGGCGGCGGAGCTTCCAGGGTTTCGGGCGCCCGGCCGACGAAGCGGATATAGGTTTCCCGTGCGGCGGCGAGGTTCGCTTCGGCGGTGCGCAAGTCGCTCTGGGCGACGGCCAGGCGCGATTGCGACTGGGCGACGTCGGTACGGGTGAGATCACCGATCTGGAAACGATCGCTGGTGGCCTGGAGGTTGGTCTCCAGCACGCTGACGTTCTTGCGGTTGAGGCCGACGATCGCTTCGGTACGGATCACGTCCATATAGGCGGCGACGACTTGCGAGAAAACCGAGGCTTCCGTTGCGCGCAAGTCCGCCTGTCCGGCATCGACGCGGATCTTCGCGGCCTTGATGCGGTTCTTCACCGCACCGCCCGAATAGATCGGCACGCCCAGCTGCCCATCGGCAGTGAATGTCTTCGAGGGTGCAGTCAGCGAGTTTTCGCTCTGCTTCACGTTCCTGACGAAGGTTTCCGTCGTGGTGACGCTGGGCAGGCCCGCTGCCCGTGCGATCGGCACGCCCTCGTCGGTGGCGCGCTGCTGGGCGCGCGCCGATTCCAGCGTGGGATTGGTCTGATAGGCGGCAACGAGCGCATCGCGCAGGGTATCGGCCAGCGCCGGAGCGCTCGTTGCCAGTGTCAGACATCCCCCCGCGAGCAGCCCGGCACGCAACGCGAACCGGGCCATGCTCAGAAGCTCCAGTTTTTGGGAGCTGCGAATTCGGGCAGAACCGGAATCCCCATTTCACTGACCGGCAGCAGCGAAACCGCACCGGCAGCCTTCACGCCGGAGGCCAGGCGGGTCACGCCGCGCTCGACCAGACCGGTGACCACGCGGCCGCCATCGGCGACTTGCTCGGCAAGGGCGGCGGGAAGCTGTTCGACGGCGCCGTCGACCACGAGAAGCGAATAGCCGCCCTCGCCTGTCTTGGCGCCTGCCAGATCGGCAGCCTGGGCCGGATCGACGACGGTGAGCGCACCGGCTAGCGGACGCAGCAGCGCGGCAAGATAGCCGTTTTCCTCACCCACCAGCAGGACCTTGTCCTCGGCCGTGGGCGCGGCTTCGGCCAGGGCCTTGCCGTGGAACAGCGGCGCGGCCAGGAAACGGCCGTTCTCGAGCGGAATCGCACGGTCGATATAGGCGGCTTCGCGCATGGCGGCGGGCACAAAGTCTTCACGGGCGACGGCGGCCATGGCGCGCAGCACCCAGGGCTCGTTGACGCCGCTGGTGCGCAGCTGGCTGACGATCATCGCGTGACGTGCTTCGGTGGCGGACCGATCCTCGGTCAGGGTCATTGCGGCCTATTCCTCATGCTGTCGCGGGAAAGGACGGCGAGACGCCTGTACCCCCGCAAAATACGGACTTTATGGGGGGCCTTCTAGGCGAAGCGGCGTTTCAGGCCAAGCGGTTTGAAAGTCCTTGGTCGATCAATCGTGACGCTTTGACGATACCGTTCCCGAACTTGCAACCGGCGGCGCGTGGAACACAAGAATCGCCGCGTGAAATGCGCTTTTGCGGAAAAACCAAAGCGCGTCTAAGGAGGCCGCAAAATCACGCGATCCGAAAAACGGGAGCACAATTCCATGACGCAGATGGTGACGATCCGCGAAGACGACCTCATCGAGAGTGTCGCCGACGCCCTCCAGTATATCAGCTACTTCCACCCGATGGACTATATCCGCGCGCTGGGCGATGCCTACGAGGCGGAGCAGGGCCCGGCGGCCAAGGACGCCATCGCGCAGATCCTGACCAACAGCCGCATGTGCGCGGAAGGGCATCGCCCGATCTGCCAGGACACCGGCATCGTCAACGTCTTCATCGAATGGGGCCAGAACTGCCGCCTCGAATCCGAGAAGTCGCTGCAGGAAGTGGTCGATGAAGGCGTGCGCCGCGCCTACAACAATGCCGAGAACAAGCTCCGCGCCTCGGTGCTGGCGGACCCCGCCTTCACCCGCCGCAACACCAAGGACAACACGCCTTCGGTGCTCTCGGTCAGCATGGTTCCCGGCTCCAAGGTCTCGGTGGACGTCGCGGCCAAGGGCGGCGGCTCGGAGAACAAGTCGAAGTTCAAGATGATGAATCCCAGCGATTCCATCGTCGACTGGGTGATCGAGATGCTGCCGCAGATGGGCGCCGGCTGGTGCCCGCCGGGCATGCTGGGCATCGGCATCGGCGGCACCGCCGAGCACTGCGTCAAGCTCGCCAAGCAGAGCCTGATGGAGCCGATCGACATGGCGCAGCTCAAGCAGCGCGGCCCCCAGAACGATATCGAGGCGCTGCGCATCGAGATCTTCGACAAGGTGAATGCGCTCGGCATCGGCGCGCAGGGCCTCGGCGGCCTGGCCACCATCCTCGACGTCAAGATCATGGACTGGCCGTGCCATGCTGCGGGCAAGCCCGTCGCCATGATCCCGAACTGCGCCGCCACCCGCCACGCGCACTTCACGCTGGACGGTTCCGGCCCGAGCTTCCTGGAAACCCCGAACCTCGACGAGTGGCCGCAGGTGGAGTGGGCTCCCGATGCTGGCGCCATCCGCGTCGACCTCGACACCCTCACCCCGGAAATCGTCCAGAGCTGGAAGCAGGGCGACCGCCTGTTGCTGAACGGCAAGATGCTGACCGGCCGCGATGCCGCGCACAAGCGCATTGCCGACATGCTCGCCAAGGGCGAGGAACTGCCGGTCGATTTCAAGGGCCGCGTGATCTATTACGTCGGCCCGGTCGATCCGGTGCGCGAGGAAGTCGTCGGCCCCGCCGGCCCGACCACCGCGACCCGCATGGACAAGTTCTCGGACACCATGCTCGATCTCGGCCTGCTCGCCAGCATCGGCAAGTCGGAACGCGGCCCTGCCGCCACCGAGTCCATCGCCAAGCACAAGTCGGCCTATCTGATGGCCGTCGGCGGCGCCGCCTACCTCGTCGCCCGCGCGATCAAGGAAGCCAAGGTCGTCGGCTTCGCGGATCTCGGCATGGAGGCGATCTACGAGTTCACCGTCAAGGACATGCCGGTGACCGTGGCGGTCGATTCCGAAGGCAAGAACGTCCACCAGCTCGCGCCGCTGGTGTGGAAGGAAAAGATCGCCAAGGAGCATCTGCTTCCGGCCTGAATCAACACCGATCCGGCGGTCGTTTCCGCCGGATCGGTCCATCCCGGCGGGTCGGTTCGACGAAAGTCGATTCCGGCCCGATCAGGGAACTGGCGCGACAGGGTTTTTTCGCGCTATCCCCCAAGGATGACGACATCCGAGATGAACGGCGACAGGATGGACGAACCTGTGGCCATCGGCACCCATCAGCCGCGCGTGCCTGCGCGGCTCGTCCTGCTTTCCCTCGCCGCGCTCTGGGCCTGCTACTTCATCGTCGCGACACTGCGCGGCGTGGCCGTCGGCTTCGACATGAGCTGGGCGCTCGTCTCGCGCCGCCTGACCATCTGCATTCTCTCCATGTTGCTGATGGCTGCCGTCTGGCCGCTGCTGCAATTGCTGGATCGTCGTTCGGCAGGTGCCCGTTTCGTGGTCGTGCTGGTCGGCGCCCTGCCCCTTTCGGTTGCGCTGACCCTGATCAACCAGGCGATCTTTGCCGACATCGATAGCGCCAAGGACGGACATTACGAGGAACAGGCCGAGAAGCCCTCCGGCAACAACGTGCGGATCAGCCGCGACGATGCAGGCAATATCCTCGTGGACCTGCCCAAGGGCGTATCGCCTCCGAAAAGCGATTCCGCTCCTGATTCCGGCGCGTCACCGACCGGCGCCGCAACGGAAGATGGGGATGGCTCGGAATCGGCGATCACCATCGATGCCGAGAAGATGCTCGGCGACAGCTACGATTACTGGGCAAACATAGCCGACACCGCTTTCGGTCGCTACTTCCTGGTCCTGGCCTGGGCCGCGCTCTATTTCGCGCTGGTGAAGGCGGAGGAAGCTCGCGCGGCCGAGTGGCGCGAGGGCGAGTATCGCCGCGCCGCGCAGGCCGCCGAGCTGCGTTCGCTGCGCTATCAGGTCAATCCGCACTTCCTGTTCAACACGCTCAATTCGCTCTCCGCGCTGGTCATGATCGGCAAGCAGGACGATGCGGAGAAGATGATCCAGAACCTTTCGACGTTCTACCGCCGAACACTTTCCGGGGATCCCACCAGCGATCTTGCCCTTGTCGATGAGATCGAACTTCAGAAACTCTATTTCGCCATCGAAGCCGTGCGCTTTCCGAATCGATTGTTAACGACGATTGATGTTGACGATTCCGTACTTGGTGCAATGGTGCCGGGCATGATCCTGCAACCGCTTGTCGAGAATTCGGTGAAGTATGCCGTTGCCGCCACCCAGCGGCCGGTGACGATCGCCCTTTCCGCGCGGCGCGACGGCGACATGCTGGAATTGAGCGTTACGGACGATGGACCGGGATGCCCGGAAAACAGCGGTGGCTTCGGGATCGGCCTCGGCAATGTGCGGGACCGGCTGCGGGCCCGCTACGGCGCGGCGGCCTCGCTAGAGTTCGGCAAGCGGCCCGAAGGCGGCTTCGCCACGGTCCTGAGAATGCCCCTGGAGTCCGGTCTTGTCTGAAATAGCTGCAGAATCCAATGGACCGTCGAACAGCACGTCCAACGGCACGGGACCGCTGCGCGCGCTGATCGTCGATGACGAACCCCTGGCGGTCGAGCGCATGCAGGTGATCTGCTCGCGGATCGAAGGCGTTTCCGTGATCGGCACCGCCAGCGACGGCCAGGCCGCGCTGCGCCTGATCGATGCCCTCACCCCCGATCTCGTCCTGCTCGACCTGACGATGCCGGAAACCGACGGGCTCACCGTCGCCCGCCGTCTCTCGGGCAAGCCCGATGCGCCTGCGGTGATCTTCGTTACCGCGCATGACGAATTCGCGGTAGAGGCCTTCGACCTCGACGCGATCGACTATGTGCTCAAGCCCGTCGCGCCCGACCGGCTGGAGCGCGCGGTGGGCCGGGTGATGTCGCGCCGAGGGGATCAGCGCGCGGCGCCGACCAGCGAATGGCTGGAGGAATTCTGGGTGCCGCACCGCTCCGAACTGGTGCGCGTACCGGCCGCCGACGTCGAACGCATCGATGCCGAACGCGACTATGTGCGCCTGCATGTGCGCGGGCAGAGCTATCTGCTGCTCCAGACCATCACCAGCCTTGAAGAACGCCTCGATCCCGAGCGCTTCATCCGCATCCACCGCAGCTGCATCCTGCGCCGCGATCATGTGACCGGGCTGCGGCACGAAGGCCTCGGCGTCTGGTCGGTGGAGACCGCCAGCGGCGATGCCTTGCGGATCGGCCGTACCTATCTGCCGACCGTAAAGAAAATGGCGGGCCGCTAGGGCCCGCCAGTCTTGTATCCGGGTTTATTTTTTAGGGACTTCGTGGTTGTTTGAAAAAATGCCCGCAGGGCATTTTTTTGCGGCACCGGCCCACGCCCCCACCCTACCACCCGCCAGGGTACTATCGTTGGGTGGTAGGGTGGGGGCGTGGGCCGGTGCCGCAAAATTCGCTTTTCGCGAATTTTCAAACTACGCTTACTGCCCGACCGCGAGCTGCTGGCCGCCGGCCTTGTCGACGGCACCGGCAACCTGGTTGCGGACGTCCTCGCGGGCCTTGGTGTAGCATTCGGTGGCGTCGGCGCTGCGCAGGCGCGAGCCGGTGGTCGAAGCGTTCATGCCGCAGGCGGTGCGGGCGGCGGTGTCGATGCGGCGGTCCAGCTTCTTCTGACCTTCCGGCGTCGAGAGGTTCAGGTCGGAATAGCGCACTTCGACTTCCTTGGCGAAAGCGGGGGCGGGGGTGGTTGCGGCGGCAGCGGCGCCCAGGGCGAGTCCGACGGCGGCAGCGGCGATCAGGTTGGTCTTGAACATTTTCTCTTCCTCCTCAGGGTGAGCCGTGGGCAGAGAGAGTGTCGCGTCCGGCTCGGTGAATCCTGTTTGCCCCCGAATCGCGCGCGCTTCATGCGGGGCTCGACCGCCACCCGTCCAAGGTCGACCAAAGGCGGGCGCGGGAGACGAACGACATCGGGCGTCGACGAACGACGTCTGGCGAATACAGGGATTCTCAAGAAAGAAGGGCGAATCGGGACTGCCGGAACCATGGCTTGTTCGAAAGCTGGCCTTTGATCGCGCTTTCCATTACGAATTGTATGTACTTATGGGACTTGTCGTTGTCTTCTTCCTTGGCATCTTCAACTTCGCCGCGCACAAGGCGGTGCTCGAAAGCGGTCATTCGATGCTTTCGCAGGTGCCGTGGTACTTCCAGCCCCTGGGCGGAAGGCTCAGCCTGATCGTGGAATTCGCGATGCTGCTGGGGGCGATGATTGCGGTGGCGGGCGGATCGGCCGGATGGGCCTGGGTCTACGTGCTCTATTCGGCGCTCAACGGCCTTTCGGCATGGCTGATCTTCAGCGGAAAGGTTTAAGAGTCTGTTTGAAAATCCGCCGCAGGCGGATTTTGCGGCACCGGCCCACGCCCCCACCCGACCTCCCATCAGGATACACTCGTGGGAGGTCGGGTGGGGGCGTGGGCCGGTGCCGCATCAAAAAATGCCCATGGGCATTTTTCAAACGAACTCCGATCGGGAACCGGACGGAGGCACGCCGGTTTCTGGCGGCATGACCCAAACCGATTCCTCTCGCCCTCCCCTTTCGCCAACGGTCTGGCTGGTGCGCAACGCAGCCAGCGGCAGCAACGACGACGCCTCGGTCGCCGAAGTGGAAGCGGCGCTGGTGCAGGCGGGCTTTCCGGTCGGGCGTACCTTGCGGTTTCCCGATGAGGAAGCGCCAACCCCGGCCGTGCTCGACGCCGGCCAGGTCGATCTGCTTATCGTATTCGGCGGCGACGGCACGACCCATTCCGTGGTGGCGGCCGCCGGTGGTTGGAGCGGCCCGGTGCTGGTGCTGCCGGGCGGCACGATGAACATGCTGCCCAAGCGGCTCCACGGCGACGTTCCGGCGACGGAAATCGTCGCGCGCCTGGCCGCAGGATCGCTGGAAACCGTGCGTCCGACGGTGATTTCCAGTCGCCACGGGGTGGGCCTGACCGGCGTGCTCGCCGGGCCCGGCACCGTGTGGAACGAAGTGCGCGAGGCCATGCGCGCGGTGAACATCGTGGAGTTCGTCAATACCACGGCCCAAGCGATCTCCTGGTCCGCCAACGGCCCCAAGGTGGTCTGCGCGGAGGCCGACTGCGGCCGGGAAGAAGGCTATTCGGCGATTACCGTTACGCCCGGCGACGATGGGCTGGAGGCCAATGGCTATTACGCGGAATCGCTGGCGGACTATGCGGGACAGGGCATCGCCCTGCTCAACCGCGACTTCCGCGACGGTCCGCACGATTCGCTGGGAATCCACCGCGAGATCAGACTGGTCTGCCCCGATGGCGAGCCGATGGGCCTGCTGATCGACGGCGAACCGTTCGACGGCGCCGCGGAAGAGGCGTTTTACCTCGCGACTTGCGAAGTCGATCTGGTAACGACGCGCAATGCTTCGTGAAAATACCCCTTCGCCGAACGGTCCGATCCGCCTTTTCCACCTGAGCGACATCCATTTCGGACTGGAGGACCAGCGCGCCATCGACTGGGCAAAAGCCTGTATCGCGCGGGAACGGCCGCATGCCGTCGCCATTACCGGCGACTTGACGATGCGCGCGCGTCATCCCGAATTCGATGCGGCCACGGCGTGGATCAAGGGGTTGGACGTGCCGGTGACGGTGGAAGTGGGGAATCACGACATTCCCTATTTCAACCTCTACGAACGGTTTTTCGCGCCCTACAAGCGCTTCCACGCGATCGAGAATCTGGTGGAGGCCGAACTGCACCTGCCCGGCGTGGCGATCGTGCCGCTCAAGACCACCACCCGCGCGCAGTGGCAGCGCTTTCCCTGGTCCAACGGCTGGGTGACGGAGAAGGCGCTGGCCGAGACTCTCGCCGCGATCGATGCCCTGCCGCCAGGAACCCGGGTGCTGGTGGCGGCGCATCATCCGCTGATCGAGCGGCGCGCGAAGGACAACAAGCTGCTGACGATCAACGGCACGCGCACGATGGAAGTGCTGGCCGGGCGCAAGGTGATGGCGGTGCTGTCGGGTCATATTCACGACGCTTTCGACCTGACGGCGGAAACCCCCGCCGGGCCGCTGCGCATGATCGGTGCCGGAACCCTGTCGAAGCGGATCCGCTCGACGCCGCCCAGCTTCAACGAGATCACCATCGAAGGAAACGAGATCCGGGTGGTCGCCCGCAATCTGGAACACGTGCCGACCCCGGCCATGCAGATCGACCAGGTCCCCGAAAACGCCCTGCCCCCGCGCGAGCCGGACGAACCCGTCGCGCCGGTGGGCGCCGTGCCGCCGGTCGATCCGCCGGTGCATTGAGGGCGGGAAGAACGCAGGGAAGGCAAACTCCAGAACGGAAAAAGGCCCGCACCGTCTGCCGGTGCGGGCCTTTTTCGTATCCGGCCTTACGCGGAGGCCGTCGTCCAGTTTAGTTGTAGTCGTGGCTGACGTTGCCGATGCCGTTGATCACCTGCCGGAGATTCGCGGGCTTGCGGACGAGGGTGACGTTGCCGATGCCGTTGATCTGCACATCGACATCGCCGCTGGCGCCGATGGTCATGTTGCCCGCGCCGTCGACGCGGATCGTGGCGTCCTGGACCTGGAGCTTGCCGAAGTCGAGGTCGCCCGCGCCTTCGGTGCTGACCGCCAGCTTGCGGACCTTGCCCGAGGCATCGAGGCTGAGCGCGCCGTTGCCGTTCACGGTCAGGCTGTCCTGATCGAGGCCGGTCAGGGTGACGTCGCCGGGGGCGTCGAAGTCGAGGCCTTCGATCTCGGGGGCGGTGATCCGCACCTTCAGGCCCTTGCGGCCGTGCCAGCTGCCCTTCATGGCAAGGCGGCCATTTTCCCAGGTCAGGCGATCGACCAGCTTCTGCGGGCCGCTGACGACCATTTCCGCCTTGTCGCCCTTGGTGAAGACCAGTTGCACCGGGACGTCCATGGCCAGGCGCGCACCGGGCTGGATCGTGAAATTGCGGGTGGTCTGGGGGCTGTCGGCGCCATCGTCGTCACTGCCGATGGTCCAGTCGAAATCGCCGTTGTTGACGTCCTGGCGGAACTTGTCCCCACCAATGACCCAGGCTGCGCTGAAGGCGACGATCGTCAGGATCACGCCGCTGGCGAATACGATGAGCAGTTTCCTGAACATCACTCGGTTCCTTTCTCTCGTACGGTTCAGTCTTGCGAATGCATGGCGGGTTCGAGCACGCGGTAGTGCAGGCGGCCGAACCACATGATGGCGTTGATGATCCAGATGCTGACCAGCGTCAGCAGGGCGGCGATCGCCACGGCGGCGCTCATCGTGCCCAGCCCGCCGAGGATGGCGACCAGCACACCGCCCGGGAAACCGCTGAACGGCCCGGCGATGAGGATGAAGCCGCCCGCCAGGAAGGCGACCAGCGTGGCGACGTAGAGGCCGAACATCACCCCCAGCACCGGCAGCACGATCGGCAGCAGGATCAGGATGTCGATGGTGGCCAGGCCCATGAAGGCCAGGATGGCGCTCCAGGCCGAGGATGGGGTGCGGCCGCTTTCCCAGTTGCGGAAGCCCGCCTCGAAACGCAGTTCGCGGGCGAGGCGGCCGGGATCGCCCAGGGCGGCGGCCACTTCCTGTTCGCTGCGCCCTTCGGCGATACCTGCTTCGAAGTGTTCCTCGTAGTCGGCGACGATCTCGGCGACCACGTCCTGCGGCATGCCCTTGAGGCCGGCCTTCAGGCGACGGATGAACTCGTTACGCGTCATGGCTCGGTTCCTCTTGCACGGGTGCGGAAGCGGGGGTGTTGCCGGGGTTCGGGGCGGCATCGTCCAGCAACCCGTCGACCGCAGCGGTGAAACCGCGCCATTCCTGGACCTGTTCGGCAAGGCGGCTGCGGCCGGTATCGGTGATGCGGTAGTACTTGCGCGGCGGCCCCGAGGGCGATTCCTCAAGGTAGGTCGCGACGAGGCCGTCGGACTGCATGCGGCGCATGAGCGGGTAGATCGTGCCTTCGCCCATGTCGACCGCGGCGGCCATGCGGCTGGCGATCTCGTAGGCGTAGCTGTCCCCCCGCGACAGCAGGGCGAGCACGCAAAGGCCGAGCACGCCCTTCTTCAGCTGTACTTCGATTTCGGACATCGAATCGTCTCCTGCGGATGAGGAGTGTATATAGCCAGCTACTATGTAACGCAAGATACCTTGTTACGATTGATACATGGCAATGGAAGATACCTTGCAATGACGAGGTATCTGGCGCTGCTCTGGGCTTTGGAAGTGGGGGTGATAGGGAGAGCAGGCGGAACCGGCGCAACAAAAAAGGGCCGCGGTTTCCCGCGACCCCTTTTCGTAAAGCCGAAGCTCTCGGTAAGCGAATTAACGCTTCGAGAACTGGAAGCTGCGGCGTGCCTTGGCGCGGCCGTACTTCTTACGCTCGACGACGCGCGGGTCGCGGGTAAGGAAGCCGGCAGCCTTGACGGCGGCGCGCAGGGTGGGCTCGTACTTCGAGAGGGCCTGGGCGATACCGTGCTTCACGGCACCGGCCTGGCCCGAGAGACCGCCGCCCTTGACGGTGGCGATCACGTCGTAGGCGCCGTCACGGCCAGCAACCTGGAAGGGCTGGTTGATGACGAGACGCAGGGTCGGACGTGCGAAGTAGACTTCCTGGTCACGGCCGTTGATGATGACCTTGCCGGTGCCCGGCTTCACCCACACGCGGGCCACGGCGTCCTTGCGGCGGCCGGTGGCGTAAGCGCGGCCGTAGGCGTCGAGCTGCTGCTCGCGCAGCGGCGCGTTCGACACAACGGGCTTGAAGGTTTCTTCCGCGGTTTCAACGGCGGCGACTTCGCCCAGGTCCTTCAGATCGGACAGGCTCTGTACGGTTTCGGTATCGGACATTACGCGCCAACCTTGTTCTTGCGGTTCATGGAAGCGACGTCGAGTGCTTCGGGCTGGGTGCCACCGTGCGGGTGCTCGGTGCCTGCATAGAGGTGCAGGGCGCGCATCTGGTCGCGGCCGAGCGGGCCACGGGGGATCATGCGCTCGACAGCCTTTTCAAGCACGCGCTCGGGGAAACGACCGCCGAGGACCTTGTCCGCAGTCACTTCCTTGATGCCGCCGGCGTAGCCGGTGTGCTTGTAGTAGGTCTTGTCGCCAAGCTTCTTGCCGGTGAACTTCACCTTCTCGGCGTTGATCACGACGACGTGGTCGCCGCAATCGACGTGCGGGGTGAAGCTCGGCTTGTGCTTGCCGCGCAGGAGGTCGGCGATGACGACCGCGAGACGGCCAACCACCAGACCTTCGGCATCGATCAGATGCCACTTCTTTTCCACCTCGGCCGGCTTGATCGACCGGGTGACCTTCGTAAGCGCCTTCATGGCTGGTCTATCCCTAATGTTCAGGTCGCGGGAACCGAATCGATCGCTTTCACGAATCTCCGGCACCGCGGGAAGGCGGCCAAATCGTCGAAACCGGCCTTCAAGTCAAGCAGACTGCGGCTTTCCAGAGAGGTAAAATAATACCGTCAAGGGTTCGCGGAGCCGATACCTGGCAGCCCAATACCGGCCAACCAGGCCACGGTCCCCGGCGCTGCCGTATCGCAGTGCCAGCCCAGCACGGCGGGTTCCTCGTAAGGATGAAGCTGTGCAAGCCGCATCACGGCGCGGTCGAGCAGGGCCGCGTTGGTCTTCACCAGCAGGCCGAACTCGCGGGCAGTGTCCTTTTCGCCGTTCCAGACGAAGACGGACGTCATGCCGGGCAGCAGGTTGCCGCAGGCGGCGAGGCCTTCGTCCAGCAGGGCATTCACGGCGGCGAGGGCGCTGTCCTCGTCCGGGAAGGGGCACCAGACGAGCGCGGGGGTTTCGGCGGTCCCGCTCACATCCCGAGACCGACCTGATCGCGGCGGCCGAGGCAGTGGGCGCCCCAGACCGTCGCGGCCACGAGCAGCGCGCCGCAAAGCTGGTGCGCCACGGCCAGCCAGAGCGCCACGCCCGACCAGACGGTGAAGATGCCCAGCAGGACCTGCGTTCCGAATGCCGAATGCAGAGCGATCGAGGCGAGGCGGGCGTGCCGTCCCTTGAGGCGGCGGCCCATGACCACCAGCACGACGACGACGGCCCATGCCCACCAGCGGTGGACGAAGTGCGTCAGGAAGGGATCGTTGACCAGGGCATGGAGCGCGCCGCCGGCCCATTCCACGCCCTCGGGGAAGAAGCTGCCCTGCATCAGCGGCCAGGCGTCCATGCTGAACCAGCCCATGCCCGCGACGTAGCCGGCGCGCAGGCCGGCCACCATGGCGCCCATGAAGAGCTGGAAGAACAGCATGGCCAGCACCACGCCGCTGAAGCGGGTCACGCGCGCCGGAGCCTGCCCGCGCCTGAGCTCGCGAAGATCGAGCGCCGTCCAGACCAGGCCGCCCAGCGTGGTCAGCGCCACCAGCAGGTGCGCGGCAAGGCGGAAGTGGTTCACCCGGTCGGCAGCTTCGGGCGTGAGGCCGGAGGAGACCATCCACCAGCCCACCACGCCCTGGAGCCCGCCCAGCGCGAGCAGCGCGATCAGCCGCGGCTTGTAGCCCAGCGGAATCGTGCGCTTGTACCAGAACCACGCTAGCGGCAGCGCGAAAGCCAGCCCGATCACGCGGGCCAGCAGGCGGTGGACCCATTCCCAGAAGTAGATGAACTTGTACTGGGCCAGCGTCATGCCGGCCGGGCCGTTGACGTCTATGTACTGCGGGATCTGCCGGTAGCGGGCGAATTCGGCCTGCCACTGCGCATCGGTAAGCGGGGGAATCGCGCCGGTGAGCGGCTTCCACTGGGTGATCGACAAGCCGGATTCGGTCAGGCGGGTAATGCCGCCGACCGCGACGATGAGGACGACCAGCGCGGCCACGAACAGCAGCCAGCGAACCATGGGGGCGATATCGTCGGATGTTCCGAGGATGGGGCGACCGTCTGAAACTCTCATGGCGCAAATCCCTGCGATCTTGCGACGAAATGCGCAAGAGGGAGGGCGACCGAATGTTTTGCGACAAGGTCGGGGCTTGATGTATGTTACAACGTCACATACATGGGCAGTCATGCGTACCGCCATCATCGCGATTCGAAACCGGCTCGACCGGGCAGGCATCGTCCTCAGCGGTCTCTGCGCGGTCCATTGCGTGCTCGGCGTCTTTTTCGTGGGATTCCTGGGCCTGGGCGGCGAAGTCCTGCTGGCCCCGGAAGTGCATCGCATCGGTCTGGTGCTGGCCCTCGTCGTCGGCGTGATCTCGCTCGGCTTCGGCGTCATGCGCCACGGCCGGGTTGCGCCGCTGGTGATCGGCGGCGTTGGCCTTGCCCTGATGGCGGCGGCGATCGCGGTCGGCCATGGCCTTGCGGAATCGATCCTGACGATCTTCGGCGTCGCGCTGGTGGCCCTGGCCCACATCAGGAACCTGCACGGCGCGCACTGAAGGTGCTTTAGGTGCTTTCCAAATCGATTCTCCGCGCTATCTGCGGCCCATGGCTGCTGAACTCTCCCTCATCGTGAACGGCGAACCGCGCCGCGTGGCGCCCGGCTCGTCGATTGCCGATCTCGTTGCCGGGATCGGGCTCGATCCGAAGAAGGTCGCCGTCGAGCATAACGGCGAGATCGCCCCGCGCTCGACCCTGGCCGATGTTCCCCTGTCCGATGGCGATGTGCTGGAGATCGTCCACTTCGTGGGCGGCGGCTGAACGCGCCGGCACCTTTTCCCGGCACCTTCCCTCTGCGCCCGCTTTCCTGAAATACCCGTTCCCCGAAAGGATGCGAACCTTGACAGATACCGCTGATACCTGGACCGTCGCTGGCCGAACCTTCCGCTCGCGCCTGATCGTGGGCACCGGCAAGTACAAGGATTTCGAGCAGAACGCGGCTGCGGTCGAGGCTTCGGGCGCGGAGATCGTCACTGTCGCGGTGCGCCGGGTCAATGTCTCGGACCCCAAGGCGCCGATGCTGACGGACTACATCGATCCTCAGAAGATCACCTACCTGCCCAACACCGCAGGCTGCTTCACGGCCGATGACGCGATCCGCACGCTGCGCCTGGCGCGTGAGGCGGGCGGCTGGGATCTCGTGAAGCTGGAAGTGCTGGGTGAGGCGCGCACGCTCTATCCCGACATGCGCGAGACGCTTAAGGCCACGGAAATCCTCGCGAAGGAAGGCTTCCTGCCGATGGTCTACTGCGTGGACGACCCGATCGCGGCCCGGCAGCTCGAGGAAGCGGGCGCCGTGGCGGTCATGCCGCTCGGCGCGCCGATCGGCTCGGGCCTGGGCATCCAGAACAAGGTCACAGTGCGGCTGATCGTGGAAGGGGCGAAAGTCCCGGTTCTGGTCGATGCCGGCGTCGGCACGGCCTCGGAAGCCGCCGTGGCGATGGAACTCGGCTGTGACGGCGTGCTGATGAACACGGCCATCGCCGAAGCGCGCGATCCGATCCGAATGGCCCGCGCGATGAAGCTGGCGGTGGAGGCCGGGCGCGACGCCTACCTCGCCGGACGTATGGCCCAGCGCCGTTATGCCGATCCGTCCAGCCCGCTCGCCGGACTGATCTGAAAATTCGGCTATACCAATTTTCCGGGACAAATTTTCCGCGACCATCCTTCCCATTGCTGAAAGAGGGCCGATTTCCTAGGAAAAATACGGAAATCGGCATCTTTCAATCTGTCCCGAATTGAAATCCTTCGCGAATCTTGCCGGAAATATGGGGGACAGCCCTTTTTCCAGTTAAGCCTGTAGCAACCGATGTGGCAGAAAGTGGTTTTAGTGACAGGGAGGATAGTCCTTCCGTGTCACGAGGATCAGGACCATGACTCACACGGGAAAGGCCACCGTCACCATCAGCGAACTGCGGGAGTTCGCCAGCTTCACGCCTTGCGAGCAGCGCTATATCCGCCGCAGCCTGGACGTGGGACTGGGCCGGCAGGACGCGGTCGGCCTCTGGGCGCGTGACGGCGGCGAGGCAGCCTCCATCCGAAGCCAGTACGAAGCTTATGCCGAATTCCCGGCCTTGCGGGACATGCGGCCCGACGAGTTCGGCTTCGACGATATCAGCGCCTTCATGGGCAAGCTGCTCCATCTCGCCGCTTTCGACTTGGCGCAGGACCGCATCGAATCGTTCTCGGCCTTCCGTTTCCTCTACGAACGCCTGCTGGGCGGCTGGGCGCGGCCCTGGCTGCCGGGCGCCTTCTGCGGCGCGGCGGCGCTTCCCCAGATCAAGCCGGAACGCCGCAAGATCCTGCTGCACTCGATCAGCGAAGCAGCGGCCACGGCATCGGGCTGGTCGGAGCGCGAACCTTCGTTCTATCCCGAATGGATCGAGAAAGAGATCGCCTGACGCGATATCGTGATGGGGCCGGCGGGAGCGAAAGGGTTCTTTCGCTCCCGGACGCACTTCAGTTCTCGCTGCCCCACTGCAAAGTCTGCGGATCGCCCAGAGTGACGAGCCGCCGCAGCGAGGCGCGCGCTAGGCGTTCAGTCTCCACCTTGCGGCGAGCCGCGGCAAGCTGGCGCAGCGGGGCAGGGCGCAGGATTTCCGCATCGTAGCCGTCCGCCACGATCACGCCGCACTGTTCGGGCAGGAACAGTTCCGTCTCCAGCGGCGCGCGGTCTAGCGAGGGCGGCAGGCCCCAATAGAAGCGATCGCAATAGTCGAGATAGTCCGTCCACTTGCCGTCGCCGAGCAGATCCGCGCGCGAAACCTTGATCTCCACGATGATGACATGGCCCTTGGCGTCGATGCCCATGAGGTCCGCCCGCCGCCCGCAGCGCAGCGGCATTTCCGGCAGGCACCAGATGTCGTTCCGGGCAAAGAGCCGGCCGATCCCGCGCGCGACATCGCCCGAGGCAAAGGACGTGAGAGGCGGTGCCAGGGGCGTCGAGAGAGGGGAATCAGCTTCGGCCATCGCTGCATCATAAGAACATAGAGAGAACTTTCAACCCGCCTGCTACGAGAGGCCGACGCCGGGAAAGGCATCCCGGAAAAGTTTTCCCAAGCCCATGATGACGATGGATCGATTTGGCGCTGGAAACGCCGCGCCTGCTCTGCTAGTCGACCCAGCACTGCACCCGTAGCTCAGCTGGATAGAGCGCTGCCCTCCGAAGGCAGAGGCCACAGGTTCGAATCCTGTCGGGTGCACCATTTCCCTACATTTCAGGCAAATTGATCTGGCCGGATGGCCGGGCGGCGCTTGCGTGCCGCCCGTGGTGCTTCAGGCCCTGTGTTGGTTTACGCCAGGACGCGGTGGACGAGGTTGGTGTTGAACGCGCGCAGCCAGCCGGGGATCAGGAAGGCGTCGATCAGGACCCAGATGCCCAGCGGCACCAGCAGCAGCAGGCCCAGGCCGAGCAGCCAGATCGTGGCCCAGCCCACCAGGAACATCGCCAGTTGCACTATGCCGCTGCCGGTCTTTCCGGCATAGAAACGGTGCGCGCCCAGGGCGCCGAGGAAGAACCACAGCAGATAGGTTACGCCGGTGGACTTGGCATTCGCCTGATAGAGCAGGCCGGCCATGGCCGCATTTTGTGAACCGGTTTCGGACATCGATACCCCCGTCAGTAAGAGAAGGGGATGCGATATGGCCATGTCTTTAAGAAATCACTGAATTTCTTGCACGAAGCCTCAATGGAAGTCCCGTGAGCGCGGCAGGGTCCGCACATTGCGGGGGTGCTGGTGGCGCACGACTTCGTCTCCGTTCGAGAGCTGCGGATGAGTCTCGTGGTCTTCGGACAGGCGGCCCAGTTCCGGCGTCCTGTCGTGGATACGCTGGGCCATGAGGTGGATGACGCCTTCGGGGCTGCGCTGGACGAGGCCCTCCACCACCATGAGCCGCGCGGCCATGACCGGGCGGCGATAGATCTCGAACAGCCTTTCCCAGATCACTACGTTGGCGATGCCGCCTTCGTCTTCCAGGGTGACGAAGATCGCCTTGCCCTCTCCCGGTCGTTGGCGGACCAGGACCACGCCCGCGACCTTGACGCGCTTGCCCGCTTTCGCCCGCGCCAGTTCGGCACAGCTGAGCACGCCTTCCGCCGCGAAGACGGGGCGCAGGAAGTCCATCGGATGCGCCTTCAGGGACAGGCGGGTGGTCTGGTAGTCCGCCGCCACTTGTTCCGACAGCGGCATGGCGGGCAGGGCGGCCGGGGGCTCCTCGCCCAGTTCGCGGGCGCGGGCGGCGGCGAAGAGGGGGAGTTCGCCGCTGGGGGTACGCCGCGCTTCCCATAGGCCCTCGCGCCGATCAAGGCCGAGCGAGCGCAAGGTATCGGCATCGGCCAGCAGATTGAGCGCGCGCTGCGGCAGGTCGGCGCGGCGGGCGAGGTCTTCGAGATTGGTGTAGGGGCGGTGGTCCTTGATGTTTTCGGCCCAGTCTTCGCGGAAACCGTGGATCTGGCGCAGGCCCAGGCGCAGCGCGAGCTGGCCCTTGTCGTTCGGCTCCAGCGTGCAATCCCATTCGCTGTGATTGGCATCGATGGCGCGAACCTCCACGTCGTGCTCCTGTGCGCAGCGCACGATCTGCGCCGGGGCGTAGAAGCCCATGGGCTGCGAATTGAGCAGGGCGGCGGCGAAGACGGCCGGGTAGTGGTGCTTGATATAGGCCGAGACCCAGACCAGCCTTGCGAAAGCGAGGGCGTGGCTTTCCGGGAAGCCGTAGCTGCCGAAGCCTTCGATCTGCTTGAAGCAGCGCTCGGCAAATTCCGGCTGGTAGCCGCGCGCGACCATGCCGCCGACCATCTTGCCGCGCAGGGTGTTGATCGTGCCGACGTTGCGGAAGGTCGCCATGGCGCGGCGCAGCTGGTTGGCTTCGGAATCGGAGAAGTTCGCGGCGGTGATCGCCAGTCTCATCGCCTGTTCCTGGAACAGCGGGACGCCCATGGTTTCGCCGAGGACTTCCTTCAATTCGTCGGGATCATGGGGCGGGGCGGGAGCGGGAAACTCGGGCTTTTCGATCCCCTGCCGTCTGCGCAGATAGGGATGCACCATGTTTCCCTGAATCGGACCGGGACGGACGATGGCGACCTGAATCACCAGATCGTAGAACTTCACCGGCTTCAGGCGGGGCAGCATGTTCATCTGGGCGCGGCTTTCGACCTGGAACACGCCGATGCTGTCGCCCTTCTGAAGCATCTCGTAGACCGCTTTGACGTGGGGAGGATTGTTCCTGTGGTCCTTCTCGTCCCCCGGCACCGAGCTCAGCTGGTACTGGCGGCCGATGTGAGTCTCGATCATTTCGAAAGCCTTGCCGATGCAGGTCAGCATGCCGAGCGCCAGAATATCGACTTTCATCAGGCCGAGCGTGTCGATGTCGTCCTTGTCCCACTCGATGAAAGTGCGCTCTTCCATGGCCGCATTGTGAATCGGCACGGTCTCGTCGAGCCGGTCCTGGGTCAGCACGAAGCCGCCGACATGCTGCGAGAGGTGGCGGGGGAATTCCAGAATCGCCTCGGTGAAGCGATTGACCCGCGCGATCGTCGGATTGTCGGGATCGAGCCCGGCTTCGAGGCAGCGATTGCGGTCGTATTTCGCGGCATGGCTGCCCCAGACGGTGCTGGCGAGCCGCGCGGTCACGTCCTCGCTCAGGCCCAGCGCCTTGCCGGTATCGCGGGCGGCGCTGCGCGAGCGGTAGTGGATGACGGTGGCGGCGATCCCGGCCCGCTCGCGGCCATAGCGCTTGTAGATGTACTGCATCACCTCCTCGCGCCGCTCGTGCTCGAAGTCGACGTCGATGTCCGGCGGCTCCTTGCGCTCGGTGGAGATGAAGCGGGAGAACAGCAGGGTGTTCTTCACGGGATCGACGGCGGTGATGCCGAGCACGAAGCAGACTGCGGAATTGGCCGCCGAACCCCGGCCCTGGCAGAGGATTCCCTGCCCCTGCGCCCACTGGACGATATCGTGAACGGTGAGGAAGTAGGCGGCGTAGTCCTGCTTGCCGATGATCTCCAGTTCGCCGGTGAGCAGTCTGGTCAGTTTGTCGGGAATGCCTTGCGGGTAGAGATCGCGCGTCCGGCTCCAGACGAGTTCGGTCAGCCAGCCTTGCGGGGTATAGCCGTAGGGCACCGGCTCGTGCGGATAGGTATAGCTCAGGTCTTCGAGCTTGAAGGCGATGCCGTTCATGAAGTCTTTGGTGGCGGCGATGGCTTCGGGGGCGGCGGCGAAGAGGCGGGCCATTTCGGCGGCGGGTTTCAGGTGCCGTTCGGCATTGGCGGCGAGGCGGCGGCCTGCGGCCTGCACCGTGGTCTTCTCGCGGATCGCGGTCATGACGTCGTGCAGGGCGCGCGCTTCCGGCTTGTCGTACTGCGCATCGTTGATGGCGATCAGTGGCACACCGATCATGGCCGCCTGTTCGCGCAAGGCCGCGAGGCGGCGGGCATCGCGGCCCTGCCGCAGCATCGTCGCACCCAGCCAGACCTTGCCGGGGGCGGCATCGGAGAGTCGGCGCAACATCTCGTCTGGGGCAGGTGTGGCAACGATAAGCTGCATGTCCTCCAGAAATTCGAGCAGGTCGTCGAGGCGCAGCACGCAGTTGCCCTTGGTGGTGCGCAAGTTGCCGGTGGTGAGCAGGCGGGTGAGCCGCCCCCAGCCGTAGCGGGTGGTGGGGTAGGCGAGGATCTCGGGGGTATCGTCAGCGAAGACCAGCCGCGCGCCGACCATCAGGCGAAACGGGGGCAGGGTCACGCCTTCCTCTTCCATCTCCTCCCCGAACTTGCGCAGCGCGGCGAGGGCGCGGGCGACGCCGGACACGGTATTGCGGTCGGCAATGCCGATGCCGGGATGGCCGAGAGCCATGGCCGTGAGCGCCATCTCGCCCGGCGTACTGGCGCCGCGCAGGAACGAATAGGCGGTTGTCGTCGCGAATTCGACATAAGGGGACGCCTGCGCGCTCATGCGAAGACGCCGTGGAGATACCAGCGTGGATCGGCCTTCTCGCTGCCGTAGAGGCCGTGGCGGAACAGCCAGAAGCGCCGCCCGTCCTCGTCCTCGATGCGGTAGTAGTCGCGCGTAGGGCCGGTGGCCTCGACCGTCTTCCACCAGGGATAGGCAAGGCGCTCCGGCCCTTCGTGTCGCGCCACCCGATGCTGCCTGCCCTGCCAGCCGAACCGGCGCGGCGGGCCGTCGGGCACTTCGGCAAGGACGGTGACCGGCTGGGGCGGGTCGAACAGGAACAGCGGGCGCAAGGGCGGTTCGCCCGCTTCCGGTTGAGGCCATGAATCAGGTTGGGACTGGGGCCAAGACGCGGCGGGCACGAGCCGGTCGGCATATTCCGGCAGGTGCTCGTCGCGCGGGGCGAAGCGGTGGAGGCATTCGGCGCCGAAGCGGACTTGCAGGCGGTCGAGCAGGGGGGCGAGGTCGGGCCTGCCGGAACTGTCCTCGTCCAGCCGCTCCTGCCCTTCCGATACGTCTTCGTGCAGGGGGACGGACAGGCGCAGGAGATCGTAGCCGAAGCCCGGATCGAGCGGGTCGGCCAGAGATTCGATGCGCTCGCGAAACAGCCGCACGACATCGGCGGGTTCGCGCAGCGGCAGCCCGCTGTCGACGGCGAGGCGGGCGACATGGCCGTCGGTGCGGAACAGCGAGACTTCGTAGCGCCGCCCGCCGCGCCCGCGCGCGACCAGCAGGTCCCGCGCCTGCCCGGCCAGCCATTCGATCACCCCGAGCAGGGGCTTCACCGTGGCCATCGGCTCGGCGAAGCGCTGCTCCACCCAGATCGGGGGGAGGGCGCGATGCGGGGTGATGCGCCGGTCCTGCTCTTCCAGCAGATGGGCGAGGGCGACCGACATGGCCTTGCCGAAACGGGCGGCCAGCGGCGCGCGGGGGCGATCGGCCAGCTGGCCTATCGTGCGCAGCCCGGCGCGTTTCAGGGCAAGGTGGGCGTCTTCTCCGAGACCCAGCGCGGCCACCGGCAGCTCGCGGGCAGATCGCTTGCCGAAGCGGGCCAGGGCAAGGGCGGCATCCGGGGTTGCGGCGCAGGCCAGCAGAGGGCGAAAGCCCAGACGGGAGAGGCGGCAGGCGAGATCGTCCAACACGCCGGTTTCGTCCATGGTCAGGCTGTCGAAGCAGCCGGTAAGGTCCAGCACCAGCGCGTCGTCGCCTTGCGGGGCGACCATCGGGGTATAGCGCTCGCAGGCCTCCACCAGCCGCAGCAGCAGGGCGTGGTCGGCCTCGGGGCGATGCTCCAGCGCGGCCAGATCGGGTTCCTGCGCGCGGGCGTCTGCCAGCATCATGCCTGCCGAAAGGCCGAGCGCGAGGGCGGCGGGGGACAGCGCCATGATGCGCTGCGCCCCGCGCTGTTTCGCGATGAGGGCGAAGGCCGCGTCAGGCGGCGCTGCGCCTTCCCGCATCGCCCGTTCGGACGGCAGGAAGGGCAGGACGACCGCCAGATAGCGGCGCGCGGCCAAATGTCGGGTCTTGGAAGGTGCCTCGCTCACGGTTCCATTCCACTTGCAGGTTGAGCCCCTCCCGCCCGCCGCGCTGGCGCAGCAGGGTCACGTCGAAGACCGGTCCTCCCGGTGCATTGGCGGGCAGGGGCAGCGAGGGCGCGCTGGCGACCTGCCAGCGGGTATGGGCGGCGCTGGGCGCGGGATCGGCGCCGCTGCGCACGATCAGAACCATGGTGCCGCTCTGCTCCGCCGCCAGTGTGAGCCGCCGGGAGGCGGTAAGGTCGAAAGCCGGGGCGCGGCCGTCCATCTCCAGGATCACCGCGCCCGCGCTGCCGTGCCGCACGCAGTCCACGCCCGCGCGCAGCAGGCTCTGGAGATCGGGCAGGCGCATCAGCACCATCGCGGCGGGATCGATGCCCAGTTCGACAAGGCCGGGGGCATAAGGGCGTTGGGCATAAGGGCGTTGCTGGGCCTGCTTTCCCTTCGCCAGCCTCAGCCAGAGCAGCGGCTCTCCCGCCCGGCAGGCCTGAACCGCACAGAGCAGCGCCAGCGCGAGCGGGGCAGAGCTGTCCTGCTCTTGCCCAAGCCCTTGTGCTGACCCTTTGGCAGCATAGAATTCATGCACGCCGTCCTGCTGCAAAGGTGCGTCCGGCCAGCCCTTCGGAGAGGCCTGCACGAGGCTTGCGGCACGTTTGAAGCGACTCGAATCGAACATATGTTCCTTTTATGTTCTATTCCTGTCTCATGCAATCGCAGTCCGGTTCTGGTCGGGATGCGCATGGGAGAAAGGTTTCGGGCATCGCGCGCCAAGTCAGCCTGCGGTATTCCGCCTAGGGTCCGGCGCATAGCTACAGACCCAAAAGAAGGACTCACGAAGCATGGCCAGTTCCGCTCCCGCGCCGCTGGAGGCCGTCCCGCCCGTCACCACTGCCGCTGCCTGGCGGGGGGACCGGCTGGCCGCGACCGACGAGTGGATCTACATGCTGTCCGACGAACAGGTGCGGGAACTGGAAACGCTGGGCGCCCGCTTCCTGGCCGAGAACCCGGACTTGCGCACCGTCACCGCCGAGGACTTTCCGCTGCTCGCCTGTGCGGATGCGGTGAAATCCTGGGGCGGGGATGTCGATTACGGGCGGGGCTTCGTGCTGGTGCGCGGGCTTCGCACCCAGCTCTATTCGGACGCGCTGTCCAGCGCGATCTACTACATCCTCGGCCTGCACATGGGCGATCCGATCCGCCAGAACGAGATGGGCGACCTGATCGACCACGTCTATGCCACCAGCGACAAGACCATGGACGATCCCACCGCGCTCTCCTCCAAGGTGCGCGACAAGCTGGTCTATCACTCCGACAGCTCGGACATCGTCGCGCTGATGTGCCTGCGTCCGGCCAAGGAGGGCGGGCTGTCCTGCCTCGTTTCCGGCGCGGAGATCTATAACGAGATCCTGCGCCGCCGCCCGGACCTGGCGCCGCTGCTGCTGGAGCCGTTCCACTGGGACTGGCGCCGCCAGGACCACAATGCGCCTGCGGATACCTATACCTCGCCGATCGTCAGCCTCGTGGACGGGGTGTTCTCGATGTACGCGGGCTCGCTCTACATCCTGACCGCGCAGGAATACGAAGGCGTGCCCAAGCTGACGCCGGAGCAGATCGAGGTGCTCGAACTCTTCGACACGATCACTTACGAGGAAGGCATGGCCATCGAGATGGATTTCCGCCCCGGCGACATCCAGTGGCTGTCCAACTATGCCGCGCTCCATGCCCGCACCACGTTCTGGGACTGGCCCGAGCCGCAGCGCAAGCGCCACCTCCTGCGCCTCTGGCTGAGCCGCGATGCCGGGCGCCCGGTGGTGGACGGCTTCGGCAAGAACGGCGTGGTGCAAGTACGCCAGGCCCCGCGCGACGGCCAGGCCGAGCATCCCGACGCGCACTTCGACGTGTTCTCGGTCTCGGTGCCGCGTTTGATGGGGTGAGGCGGTGAATTGAGGGCGGCCTTGGTGTCAGGGCGCCACGGAAGTCCTCCAAACAGACGTCATCCTGAACTTGGTTCAGGATCCATTCCTCCCAAAAACCGGCGGTGTCGGCGGCGAGATGGATCCTGAGCCGAAGGCCAGCGAAGCTAAACAAGTTCAGGATGACGGGGTGTATGGGGGCAGGGGATTGGCTCTGAACGGGACATAAAAAAAGGGGCCGGAGGAAGTTTCCTTCCGGCCCCTTTTTCCATTCGGAATCCGCCCTCAGCTCAGGGCGATATCCGGTGCGTCTTCCTGCTTCATGCCGACCAGGTGATAGCCTGAATCGACATGGTGGACTTCGCCGGTCACGCCTGCGGACAGGTCCGAGAGGAAGTAGAGGGCCGAACCGCCGACATCCTCGATCGTGGTGTTGCGGCGCAGCGGCGAGTTCAGCTCGTTCCACTTCAGGATGTAGCGGAAATCGCCGATGCCGCTGGCGGCCAGGGTCTTCACCGGGCCGGCCGAGATCGCGTTCACGCGGATGTTCTGCGGGCCGAGGTCGTTGGCGAGGTACTTCACCGAGGTTTCCAGTGCCGCCTTGGCCACGCCCATGACGTTGTAGTGCGGCACGACCTTTTCGGCGCCGTAGTAGGTCAGCGTCAGGATCGAGCCGCCTTCGCGCATCATCGGCTCGGCACGCTTGGTGACGGCGACGAGGCTGTAGGCCGAAATGTTCATCGTCATCAGGAAGTTGTCGAGGCTGGTGTCGACATACTTGCCGCGCAGTTCGTTCTTGTCCGAGAAGCCGATGGCGTGGACGACGAAGTCGATCGTCTCCCAGCGCGCCTTCAGCGTCTCGAACGCGGCATCGAGCGCCGCCATGTCCGAAACGTCGCAATCGATGAGGAAATCGCTGCCGAGGCTTTCCGCCAGCGGCTTCACGCGCTTGGCCAGCGCATCGCCCTGATAGGAGAATGCCAGCTCGGCGCCCTGTTCGTGCAGTTTCTTCGCGATGCCCCAGGCCAGGGACTTGTCGTTGGCAAGGCCCATGATCAGGCCGCGTTTACCCTGCATCAGACCGGTCATTCGTGTTCTTCCTGTACTTCGTTGTTCTGTGCAGCCACGCTGCTTTTCCCGTCTGCGCCCCCGGCAAGCATCGCCTGCTCCTCGGGACTGACGGTCAGGGCGGCGTTGAGTTCCGCGCCCGCGACCATCCCTAGTCCGACAAGCCAGAAAAAGAAAAGCGCGATCATCACTCCGGCGAGACTTCCGTAAGTCAAATCGTAAGCGATGAAATTGCGCAACACTTTCGGCAGCAGCCATGCGGCTCCCAGCCACCATGTCGCCACGAACAGCGGGCCGGGCCATTTCGGGTAGCGCGCGGCCTGGTAGCGGGAGGGGGTCAGCAGGAAAAACAGCGCGTAGAGCGAGGCGAACAGCGTGGCCGCCGTGACCCCGCGCGAAATGCCGATCTGGTAGTTGAAGGCCTTCAGCGCCGGAAACAGCGTCAGCAGCACTTCCTCGATCACCGAGATCAGCACCTGGGAGGACAGCGACAGCAGCAGCAGCAGCACCGAGGCGAAGATCAGCCCGCTGGACGCCAGGCGGTTGCGCCAGAATTTCAGGCCCTTGGTACTGCCGTAGGCGCGGTGGAGAATGTCGCGGATGGTCTCGATCAGGCTGGTGGCGGTCCACAGGCCCAGCGCGCCGCCGATCCACAGCAGCCAGCCGTGCCGCGCGGCCACGGCATCGCGGGCGACCGGCGCAAGGGATTCCTCGACGCGCGGCGGCAGCGAATTGAGCACGGCGTCGATCGCGCTTTCCAGCTGGCCCTGCTCGCCCAGCGCCGAATAGATCGCAGCCAGGGCGATGAAGAAGGGAAACAGCGCGACGATCGTCATGTAGGCGAAGTTGCCCGCATGAATGAAGCCGTCTTCCCAGGTGCCGGAAAAGACCCGGCTGATCACGACATAGGCCCGGCTGGAGGGATCCGGCCGGGGGATCCGGTCCTGCATCTCCTGCCAGCGCAAGGCCGCGCGGCGCCGGGCTTCCGGTGTTATCGCAGCAGGCGTATCTGTCGGCGGGGAGGCTTTCACCGCGCCGAGATAGGCCCTGGGCGGGGAATGTTCAAATTCCCAGCTTGGCGCGCACGTCGCGCGGATCCTTCCAGCCTTCCAGCCGCTTGGCGAGATCGGCGTCGCTTTCGGGAAGCACGATCTGGAGCGTGATCAGGAGGTCGCCCCGGCTGCCGTCCTTGCGGACCATGCCGCGCCCCTTGAGACGCAGGACCTTGCCCGAACTGGACCCCGTCGGAACCGAGAGGATGACCGCCCCGGCCGCCGTGGGTGCCTTCACCTTGCCGCCGTTCAGAGCCTCGTCGAGGGTGATCGGCAGGTCCACGCGCAAATCGTCTCCATCCTGGCGGAAAAAGGCGTGCGGCTGGATCTGGATGGTGACGATGGCATCGCCCGCGCCGCCGGGACCCTGCTCGCCCTTGCCGGCCAGGCGCATCTGGGTGCCGTCTTCCAGGCCGTTGGGCAGCTTGAGGTCGATGGTCTTGCCATCGGACAGGGTGATGCGCTGGGGCTTGAGTTCCGCCGCGTCGGTCAGCGGCACGGCAAGGCGGTAGTTCACGTTGCCGCCGCGCGGCGCCGCACGGCTGCGGCCGCCCATGCCGGCACTTCCGCCCATACCTCCCCCCATTCCGGCAAAGCCGCCGCCCATTCCGCCACGCTGTCCGCCACCGCCGAAGATGCCGCCGAACAGGTCTTCCAGGTCGATGCCGTCATTGCCGCCGAAGCCGCCGCCGAAGCCGCGCTGCCCGCCGGGGTTGCCGCCGAATCCGGCGCCGCCGAAGCCGCCGCTGCCGCCGCCGAAGCCCCCGAAGCCCATGGGATTGCCCTCGGCATCGATCTCGCCGCGATCGAACTTGGCGCGCTTGTCCTTGTCGGAAAGCAGGTCGTAGGCGCCGGTCACTTCGGAGAAGCGTTCCGCGGCCTTGGGATTGTCCTTGTTGGTATCGGGATGAAGTTCCTTCGCCAGCTTGCGATAGGCGGACTTGATGTCCTTCTCGCTGGCCGTGCGCGATACGCCGAGGGTGGAATAAGGGTCTGCTGCCATGGCTTCCTAGCTAGGTGTCGCGGGCCCGGACGGCAAGCCGTGCTTTCTTCCTCCGGGCGCTGCGTCTATGCACCGGCAATGCGCCCCAATACCATCGGGAATTGCCGCGATATCGGTAGTTTCCTGTGCAGAGTTCGAAGGGCGCCCCGCTATAGACCTTATACGGATTCGTCAGGAAACGCAGATGGAAGCTGAACAGGCCCGCGAAGTCATACCCCACGGCGATCCCTTCGCCCTGTTCCGGGACTGGTACGAAGAGGCGCGCGGGACGGAGCCCAACGATTCGAACGCCATGGCGCTGGCCACCGCCACGCCGGACGGGCTGCCTTCGGTGCGCATGGTCCTGCTCAAGGGCTATGGGCCGGAAGGCTTCGTGTTCTACACCAATGGCCACAGCCGCAAGGGGCAGGAAATCGCGGCCAATCCGCATGTCGCCCTGCTGTTCCACTGGAAGAGCCTGCGCCGCCAGATCCGTATCGAAGGCGAACTCGCGGCCGTGACGGCGGCGGAAGCGGATGCCTATTTCCATTCGCGCGCCCGCGATTCGCAGCTTGGCGCGGTCGCTTCCGACCAGTCCGCCCCGCTCGACAGCCGCGAGACGTTCCTGGCCCGCTACGAGGACGTCCGCAGCCGCTTCGGCGAGGGCGAGATCGAGCGTCCCGCGCACTGGACCGGCTACCGCGTGGTGCCCGCCGCCATCGAATTCTGGCAGGACCGGCCCTATCGCCTCCACGAACGCCGCCGTTTCGTTCGCACCGGTGATGCGGCGGGCGGCTGGACCAGTTCGCTGCTCTATCCCTGAGCCCCCTGATTCCCGAGGCCTCCCTTGCACGAACACGCCCATCTCACCCGCAGCGCCGCCTTCGCCAGCATCGGCGTGGCGCTTGTGCTGCTCGGCCTGAAGGGCTGGGCGGCCTGGTCCACCGGCTCCACGGCGATGCTGGGCAGCCTGGCCGATACCACGCTGGACCTCGTCGCCAGCCTGGCCACGCTGCTGGGTGTATGGGTCGCCGCGCAGCCCGCGGACGACAAGCACCGCTTCGGCCACGGCAAGGCCGAGGCGATCGCGGCGATGTTCCAGATCGTGCTGATCTCGATCTCGGCGCTCGCCATCGCCAGTCGCGCGGTGGAGGAGTTCATCGCCGGAAGCCGGGTGGAAAGCGCGCAAAGCGGCATTGCCGTATCGGGCGTCGCGATCGCGCTCACCCTGGCGCTGGTCGCCTGGCAGCGCCACGTCATCCGCAGGACCGGCAGCATCGCCATCCAGACCGACAGCGTCCACTACCAGTCGGACCTGTTGCTCAATGCGGCGGTGATCGCGGCGCTGGTGCTGGAACACTACGCCGGGCTGAGGGGCGCGGATCCGCTGCTGGGGCTGGGTATCGCCGCATGGCTCGGCTGGGGGGCGTGGAAGGCCTCGCAGGACGTGATCGACCAGCTGATGGACCATGAGTGGCCGCAGGAGAAGAAGGACCGCTTCCTCCAGGTCCTGGCCCGCAATCCCGACATTACCGGCGTCCATGACATGCGCACGCGCACGTCGGGCAACCGGGACTTCGTGCAGTTCCACGTCTGGGTCGATCCGAACATGACCGTGCGCGAGGCGCACCGGGTGATGGACGAACTGGAGCACCGGTTGCAGGCGGCGTTTCCCGATACCGAAATCCTGATCCATCCCGATCCCGAAGGGCTGGTCGACGAAGCCGGCGCCGCCGGGGTGGACGTGCTGCCGCCGATCCGGGTCTCGCTGGATTGAGCGGGATGCGGGGCTGGCAGTCGGTATTGAAATTCGGCTGGCCTCACCCCCTTCGCCGGAGCATAAGCCCTTAGATGCCAGCGATTTCCGGTCCCGGTCTGTGGGCGCTCTGCGCTTCCGCCGTCATGATGACGGCGATCGTGGGGCTGCGCTATCTGGGCACGTCCGGCCTCTTCGCCTGGATCACCGCGCGCGTCAGGCCGGGGCTCTACCGGGGCATGGACCGGCAGATCCGGGGCGAGATCGGCTGGTCGCTGCTCTCTTCCGCGATCTACGGCATTCCCGCAGGCGTGGTCGCCTGGGGCTGGCAGGCCCACGGCTGGACGCGCATCTACAGCGATCCGGCCGCCTATCCGCTGTGGTGGATGCCGCTCTCGCTGCTGCTCTACCTGTTCCTGCACGATACCTGGTTCTACTGGACCCACCGCTGGATGCATGTGCCCCGCCTGTTCCGGGCGATGCACGCCGTCCACCACGCCAGCCGCCCGCCGACGGCCTGGGCGGCGATGAGCTTTCACCCGCTGGAGGCCGTGACCGGGGCCGTCGTGATTCCGGCGCTGGTCTTCCTCGTGCCGATCCATGTCGGCATGCTGGGGCTGGTGCTGACCGTCATGACGGTGATGGGCATCGCCAACCACATGGGCTGGGAGATGTTCCCCCGCCGCCTGGTCCATTCGCGGCTGGGTCACTGGCTGATCACCGCCAGCCACCATCACCGCCATCATGAGCTCTATCGATGCAATTACGGCCTCTACTTTCGGTTCTGGGATCATCTGTGCGGCACCGACCGGGGCGTATCGGCGCCCTGACCCTGCTGCCTTGCGCGCCGCTGGTGCTGGGCGCGGTTCCGCTCTCGGGGCCGGTGCAGTCGGACGTCTATGCCTCGGTCACCGGGCTGCGCTCGCAGAAAGGGCAGGTGCTGGCCTGCCTCACCACCAGCCCGCAGGCCTTTCCCAACTGCGAGAAGGATCCCCGCGCCCGCAAGCTGACGGTCACCGCGAAAGGGGACGTCCACCTCGATTTCGGCGCCGTGCCCGAGGGGCGCTATGCGATCTCGCTGATTCATGACGAGAACGGCAACGGCAAGCTGGACACCGCGCTGATGATCCCGCGCGAGGGCTTTGGGTTCTCGCGCGATGCGCCGGTGCGGATGGGGCCGCCCCGCTTCGACAAGGCCGCCTTCGACGTCGGGGCGGAGAACACCCGCATGGCGATCAGGATGCGATATCTCCTGTGACGGGCAGACACTTCGCTTGCCGCTGCTGATCGCGCCGCCTAGGCCTGTGGGGTGAGCAGGGAAGAGGACATCGTGAAGGACGTCGTCGATACGGCGACCACGGGGCTGGTCCCCCGGCCGGTCCACGGCACGTTCTCCCCTTTCCGCTATCCGGTGTTCCGGGCGATCTGGATCGCCAACCTGTTCTCCAACATCGGCGCGACCCTTCAGGGCGTGGGCGCGGCCTGGCTGATGACGGAGCTGACCCCTTCCCACCAGCTCGTCTCGCTGGTGCAGGCTTCGGCCACGGTGCCGATCATGCTGTTCGGCGTCTTCGCGGGCGCCATTGCCGACAATTACGACCGGCGCCAGGTCATGCTGGCGGCGCAAGGCGGGATGTTGGCGGTTTCGGCAGCACTGGCGGCAATGAGCTGGCTGGGCTGGCTCTCGCCGTTCCTGCTCCTGGCCTTCACGCTCAGCGTCGGCACCGGCACCGCGCTCAATTCTCCGGCCTGGCAGGCCTCCGTCCGCCAGCAGGTGCCCCGGGACCAGTTGCCGCAGGCGATCGCGCTCAATTCGATCTCGTTCAACATCGCCCGCTCGATCGGCCCGGCGGTGGGCGGGCTGCTGATCTCGCTGTGGGACGTGTCCTTCGCCTTCGCGATCAACGCGGTCAGCTATATCGGCCTGATCGGCGTCCTGCTCTGGTGGCGGCCCGAGGCGCGAGCGATAGACCGGCGCCCGATCCTGCCCGCCGTGGCCGTGGGCCTGAAGTACTGCTTCGCCAACCGCCCCTTGCGCCGGCTCCTGATTCGCGGCTTTGCCATCGGTTTCAGCGTGGCCGCCTATCAGGGCCTGCTGCCCGCCGTCGTCAGCGATTCGATGCATGGGTCGGAAATCGACTTCGGCGTGATGCTGGGGCTGTTCGGCATCGGTTCGATCCTGACCGCGCCTTTCATCGGCCGGATCCGCCATGCCATGGGGCTGGAAGGCATCCTCGCGCTGGGCTCCGCCATGTTCGTACTGGCCCTGTCGATCATCGCCATCGCCGGGAACCTGCCCCAGGCCGCGCCCGCCGCCTTCCTGGCCGGGAGCGCCTGGGTACTGAACCTGACCACGCTCAACACCGCCGTGCAGCTGCGCTCTCCCGACGAGATCCTCGGGCGCTGTCTGTCGATCTATCAGGCGGTGACCTTCGGCGGCATGGCGCTTGGCGCCTGGACCTGGGGGGCGCTGGCGGACTGGCGGGACCTGCCTTTCGCGCTCCACGCCGCATCGGTGTTGCTGATCGTCTCCTTCGCGGTTCTGCGCTTCCTGGCCCCGCTGCCGCGTCTCGGCGAAGGCGTGCTGCGCCAGAAGTGAAGTGGTTTGATCTGAAAATCCGCCGCAGGCGGATTTTGGCGGCACCGGTGCCGCACTGAAAATGCCTCTCGGGCATTTTCACAAAAACCAGGCTTAAACATTATTTCATCCCGTTCTTTCACAAGAAGGGCGAAGATCAGCGGGGATATCGATGGACAGGGCGGGCGGCGAACTTACCAGCAGCGACGAGATCTTGGCGCAGCCAAGCGCCGGAGCAGGCGCGGGTGCCGAGCGCCGCATGCAGGTGCGCGCCTACAATTTCTGGGCCAGCCTGCTGGGCGACCGCGCCTTTCCCGACGCCGCCGATCTCGATCCCGCCAGCCTGCCGGACTTCGGCCCCCACGGCGTGCTGCTGGACTTTTCCGACGGGATGGAGAATCCGGCGATCGTCTGGCTGGGCGCGGCGCTGGCGGAAGAATGCGGGGCACAAGGCGCGATCCTGCGGCTGGAGGACGTTCCCAGCCGCTCGCTGCTGTCGCGGATCACCGATCACTACATGCAGATCCTGGCGAACCAGGCGCCGGTCGGCTTCGAGGCGGAGTTCGTGAACCGCCACGGCGCAACGATCCTCTATCGCGGCATCCTGCTGCCCTTCACGCGCGACCAGGCGGCGATCGACTGCATCTACGGGGTCATCAACTGGAAGGAGCAGGCCGCCGCTCCTGCCCCGGCAACTGGCCCGGCAACCGCCCCCGCTCTGAGCCGTCTTGCCCCGCCGCGGGAGCGCGAACCGGTGACCGACTGGGCCGACAGCATTTTCCTCTTTCCCGAGGAAGACACGGCTTATGCACAAGCCGAATCCCTCGACGAGGCCACGCTGCACGGCCTGCGCGCCCTCGCACCGCGATCCCCGGAAGAACTGGGCCACCGGAGCGAGTTCACCCTGCTCGTCGCCCGGCGCAACGCGGCGGGCGAACTGATCCTGCTGGGCGAAGTGGCAGGCGATGAGGCGTTGCTGGGCCGGGCTGCCCGGCACCTGCTGGGATAGCGGGCAACGCCAAGCGCTCTTGCCAGAGCGCAGACCCTCGCTAGGTTGGGCTCCCGATCAGCAAAACAGCGGCCTTAAGCGCCCGTTCAGGCCGCAAGGCCCCAAGAGAGCCCATGTCCTTCGCGCGATTTGCCGCACTCTTCCTGAGTCTTCTGGCACTGCTCGGCTGGTCCGCCGCGCCGGCAAGCGCGCAGTCGATCCTGCGCGATGCCGAGACCGAGGCCCTGCTCAAGGACATGTCGCGCCCCCTGATCAAGGCGGCGGGGCTCGATCCCAACCATGTCGACATCGTCCTGATCAACGATTCCTCGGTCAATGCCTTCGTGGCGGGCGGACAGGCGGTCTACGTCAATAGCGGCCTGATCAACCAGGCCGATACCGCCGCCGAAGTGCAGGGCGTGATCGCGCACGAGCTTGGCCACGTCACCGGCGGCCATGCCGTGCTGAACCAGGGCGCGCAGCCCGCTTCCAACATCTCGATCCTCTCCCTCCTGCTCGGCGCCGCCGCCGCCGCCGCCGGGGCGGGAGAGGCCGCCATGGGCGTGATCATGGCCGGGCAGCAGGCCGCCATGGGCAAGTACCTGGCCTATAGCCGCTCGCAGGAAGCCTCTGCCGACGCGGCGGGCGCGCAGTACCTGTCCACCGCGGGCATCAGCGGGCGCGGCTCGGTGGAGTTCTTCAAGAAGCTCCAGAACCTGGAATTCCGCTACGGCTACCGGCCCCAGAGCGGCGACGAGTTCTATTCCACCCACCCGCTCACCGGCGATCGGATCCAGACCCTTCAGGACGTCTACGAGAAGGATCCGGCCTGGACCAAGCCGGACGATCCGAAGATCCAGCAACGCTTCATGCGCATGAAGGCCAAGCTGTTCGGCTATCTCGGCGAGCCGCGCGACGTGCTGCGCGTCTATCCCCTGACCGACAATTCCGTGCCCGCGCATTATGCCCGTGCCTATGCCTATCACCGCGAATCGCAGCTCGACCGGGCGCGGGCCGAGACCGACGCCCTGCTGATGGTCGATGCGAACGATCCCTATTTCCTCGAACTGAAAGGGCAGATCCTGCTGGAATCCGGGCAGGCGGCGGAAGCGCTCGTGCCATTGCGCAAGGCGACCGAACTGACCGGCTACCAGCCGCTGATCGCCACGCTGTTCGGCCATGCCCTGATCGCCACCGAGGATTCGGCCCATTTCGCCGAGGCGCAGACCGTGCTGAAGAACGCCGTCGCCCGCGACCGGGAGAACCCTTTCGCCTGGTACCAGCTCGGCACGATCTATGCCGCCAATGGCGACATGCCCCGCGCGCGCCTTGCCAGCGCCGAGCAGCAGTCGCTGACCGGCCAGATGGACGCCGCACTGATGAGCGCGCAGGCCGCCGAAGCGGGCCTTCCGACCGGTACGCCCGACTGGCTGCGCGCGCAGGATATCGAGATGCAGGCCCGCGCCGCGCTGGAACGCAAGAAGAAGCGATGAATCGAGATTAACCGGCCGGGCTATGGCCGGGCACTCCGGGCTCCGCTAAGGGCGGGATGCACATTCAACAGGATTTTCGACGACAATGGGTAATGGCACGAAGTTCGCAGTGATCGCGGGATGCGTCGTCGCGCTGGTGGGCGTCGGCGGCTGGTTCGGCGGGCGCATCGCCGTCGAGAAAGTCGTGCATGACTACATCCTCGAAAACCCCGAGATCATTCCCGAGGCCATGGACAACCTGCAGCGCAAGCAGGCCAGCCAGCAGCTGGCCGGGGTTCGCCAGAACGTGGAGACTCCCTTCCCCGGTGCCGTGCTCGGCAATCCGAACGGCAAGGTCACGATGGTCGAATTCAGCGACTATGCCTGCGGCTATTGCCGCCGCAGCCTGCCGGACGTGGCGGAGCTGCTGAAGAAGAACCCGGACTTGCGCATCGTCGTGCGCGAACTGCCGATCATCGGCCCGGAAAGCCCCGCCGCGGCGAAGATGGCGCTGGCCGCTGCCGAGCAGGGCAAGTTCCCGCAATTCCACGATGCCATGTTCGCCATGGGTCAGGTCGATGCCCAGAGCATCGAGGCCGCCGCGCAGAAGGCCGGGCTCGACATGGAGCGTGCCCGCAAGGTCGCGGCCGGGCCGGCCGTGGCGCAGGAGCTTTCGCGCAACATGGAAATCGCCGGAAGGCTCGGATTCAGCGGCACGCCGAGCTGGGTGGCGGGCGAGCGGCTGATCTCCGGCGCGGTCGGCGTCGATCAGCTGTCGCAGGCGGTCGCCGAAGCGAGGGGCGGCGGGAAGCCGGGCTGACGGGCGGGGATGGGCGGAATTTTCGAGAGTTTCCGCTTCGGCATGATTTCGGCTAGGAAGCGGGCATGAGCGTCCTGCCGATCCAGCCCATTCCCTTCTTTGCCAACAAGGACAAGGCCTTCTGGCGTCTCCAGTTCGTGGGCTGGAGCGGCGCGATGCTGCTGCGCGCCATGTCCACGATCGCCAATGCCCAGCCCTTGTCCTACCTGGTGCTCGTGCTGATCGCGACGGTTACCGGTTTCTCGATCTCGCTGGTGCTCTCGGTCGCCTACCGCGCGCTGATATCGAAGCGGGCGCTGGTGACCTGGGGCCTGACCGCGCTGATCCTGCCGTTCGCGGTGGGCCTGCACGCCTTTATCGATGCCTGGGTGATCTCGCTCTACCGCACGGACAGCGATTCCAGCTTCGCCCAGCTGTTCATCGGCGTGTTCTACCTCGACGCCACGCTGCTGGGTGCCTGGTCCGCGCTCTATTACGCGATCAACTTCTACCTCCAGGTGGAAGAGCAGAACGATCAGATGATCCGGCTGGAAAATCAGGCGACCCAGGCCCAGCTCGCCATGCTGCGCTACCAGCTCAACCCGCATTTCCTGTTCAACACGCTGAACTCGATTTCGACGCTGGTGCTGCTCAAGCAGACCGAGCCGGCCAATGCCATGCTCAGCCGCCTGTCGTCGTTCCTGCGCTATACCCTGATCAACAAGCCCTCCGCCCGGGTGACGGTGGCGACGGAAGTGGAGACGCTCAAGCTCTACCTCGACATCGAGCTGATGCGATTCGAGGAACGGCTGCGCACCACCTTCAACATCGACCCGGAAACCGAGACCTGCCTGCTGCCCTCGTTGCTGCTCCAGCCCTTGGTCGAAAACTCGATCAAATATGCCGTGACGCCGCAGGAATCCGGGGCGGAGATCACGATCGTCACGCAACTCGTCGGGCCGATGCTTCGCATCACCGTCTCGGACACCGGGCCGGGCTTGCAAAGTCCGACGACCGACAACAGGTTGTCGGGCATGACTTACGATGGAGGGGAGCCGGTCTCCACTGGCGTCGGCCTGGCAAATATCCGCGACCGTCTTTCCCAGGCCTATGGCGAGCATCACCGGTTCGAGACGATTGAGCCGATCGAAGGCGGTTTCGCCGTGCTCATCGAACTTCCCGCAGAGCGCCAACCCACCCCGGAAGACATGATCGAGCAGCCGCGGCAGCCTGTTTTCGCCGCGCGATGAAACATATTTGGCCCACAAGCGTTAGCCGGGCCGGAGAACGTAACTGATGACCATTCGCACCATCCTCGTCGACGACGAGAAACTCGCCATCCAGGGCCTTCAGCTTCGCCTGGAGAAATACCCGGACGTCGAGATCATCGATACCTGCTCGAACGGCCGCGAGGCCATCCGCAAGATCAAGACCGAAAAGCCCGACCTCGTCTTCCTCGACATCCAGATGCCCGGTTTCGACGGCTTCTCGGTGGTCAAGGGCGTGATGGAGATCGAGCCGCCGCTGTTCGTCTTCGTCACCGCCTACCAGGAACACGCCGTCCGCGCCTTCGAGGCGAACGCGGTGAACTACCTGATGAAGCCGGTGGACGAGACCAAGCTCGACGACACCCTCGCTCGCGTGCGCCAGCGTCTGGCCGAGAAGCGCTCGTCGGACGAGGCGGAAAAGCTCAAGACGGTGCTGGCCGAAGTGGCCCCCGACGCGATCGAGCATATCCCGGAAGAAACCGATCCCAATGCGGACCGCTACGAGAAGCTCATCAACATCAAGGATCGCGGCCAGATCTTCCGCATCGATGTCGATTCGATCGAGCATATCGAGGCTGCCGGCGATTACATGTGCATCCGCACCGCCGACAATTCGCTGATCCTGCGCGAGACGATGAAGGACCTCGAACGCCGCCTCGATCCGCGCGTGTTCCAGCGCGTCCACCGCTCGACCATCGTCAACCTCAACCAGGTCCGCCAGGTCAAGCCGCACACTAACGGCGAATGCTTCCTGGTGCTCGATTCGGGCGCGCAAGTGAAGGTCAGCCGCTCCTACCGCGACGTGATCGCCCGCTTCGTTCACTGATCGGAGCGTTAGTTTGAATTCCGAAGGGCGTGGAGAGACGATCTCCGCGCCCTTTTCTCATCGTCCCGGACTTGATCCGGGAACGCTGGCCAGGTCGCGCTCACCTCTCGACATTCCGATTCGAACGCGCGAAAGACCGGGCCATGAGCACATTCGCGATCCCCGGTTTCGACCTGCCCGGTTTTGACCTCGCCGCCTTCGTCGATGCAACGCTGGCCGAGGACCTCGGCGTGGGCCTTCCGGGGGGCGGCCGCGACGTCACTTCCGAAAGCGTGATCGAGGCCGACGCGCGGTTCTCCGGCGTCATGGATTCACGCGATGCCGTCACCGTCGCCGGACTTCCCATCGCCGCAGCCTTCTTCCGCAAGCTGGACCCTGCGATGGAGATCGAGATTCTCGTCGAGGAAGGCGCCCGCGTCGAGTCCGGCGCCAAGCTCATGCGCCTCACCGGCAATGCCCGCGCGATGCTGACCGGCGAGCGCAGCGCCCTCAACACCGTCCAGCACCTCACCGGCATCGCCACGATGACCCGCGAATACGTGGACGCCATGAACGGGCACGCCACCCTGCTGGACACGCGAAAGACCATTCCCGGCCTGCGCCACCTCGAAAAGTACGCCACCCGCACGGGCGGTGCCCGCAACCACCGCATGGGCCTGTGGGATGCTGCCATGATCAAGGACAATCATGTCCTCGTTGCAGGCGGCGTCGGCCCGGCCGTGGCCCGCGCGAGGGCAGCAGGCGTGGCGCAGATCATCTGCGAGGTCGATCGCCTCGACCAGATCGAGCCGGCGATCGCTGCCGGCGCACATCACCTCCTGCTCGACAACATGGGACCGGACATGCTGCGCGAGGCCGTGGCGCTGGTGGCCGGGCGCGTGCCCACAGAGGCCTCGGGCGGCGTGAACCTCTCCACCATCGGCGCCATCGCCGCTTCGGGCGTGACTTACGTTTCCGTCGGTCGCCTCACCCAGAGCGCGCCCGCAGCCGATATCGGGCTGGATTTCAAGCCGCTTTGAGGGTTTGAAAAATGCCCGAGGGGCATTTTTGAGCGGCACCGGCCCACGCCCCCACCCGACCTCCCATCAGGATACACTCGTGGGAGGTCGGGTGGGGGCGTGGGCTGGTGCCGCCAAAATCCGCCTGCGGCGGATTTTCAAACAACCCCTAACGCCGCTCCCTGAAGAATCGACGCAGCATTTCCGCTGCTTCCGATTCGCCCATGCCAGAATAGACCTCGGGCTTGTGCAGGCACTGGTCGTGCTCGAACACGCGGGCGCCGTGTTCCACCGCGCCGCCCTTGGGGTCGGCGGCGGCGTAATAGAGGCGGGCAATGCGGGCGTGGGAGATGGCGCCCGCACACATCGCGCAGGGCTCCAGGGTCACCCACAGTTCGCATCCTTCCAGCCTTTCGTTGCCGAGAATCCGCGCGGCGGCGCGAATCGCCTCGATTTCGGCATGGCTGGTGGGGTCGTGACGCTCGCGCGGGCCGTTGCGGCCGGTGGCGATGACCTTTCCATCCCTCACCACGACCGCACCGATGGGCACTTCACCGGAATCGGCGGCTTCCCGGGCTTGCGCCAGGGCGAGTTCCATGTATTCGGGCAGGGGCCAGCGTGTCATGGCAATGCGCTAGACCTTCAAAAAGCTGTGCGCAACTTGACCTTCCCCCAGGGAATCGCTAAGGGCGCGCCTTCCCGTTTCTACGGCCACAGAATTTTTTCGAGCGAGAGTTAGAGACATGTCCCGCATCTGCGAACTGACCGGCAAGGGCCGCCAGGTCGGCTGCAACGTCAGCCACGCCAACAACAAGACCAAGCGCGTCTTCCTTCCCAACCTTCAGAACGTCACGCTGCTGTCGGACGGTCTTGAGCGCAGCTTCAAGTTCCGCGTCTCGACCCACGGCCTGCGCTCGGTCGAGCACAACGGTGGTCTCGACAACTGGCTGCTGAAGACCTCGGACGCCAAGCTCAGCAACCGCGCCGTCAAGGTGAAGCGCGAGCTGAAGAAGAAGCAGGCCGCCTGATTCTTCCGCTCCCTTCGGGGAGCGAAGACATGGTCTCGCGAAGGGCGTGCAAGCTGGCTTGCGCGCCTTTTCGCATGTCCGGGTTTGGCGTGGGAGCGGGTGACGTGGTGATCTTGTTCCCAAGCGATGGCTAAGGGGCCTCGTCATCCTGAACTTGTTTCAGGATCCATCTCTGGACATCGACGGCGGTCTGTTCGGCACAATGGATCCTGAACCAAGTTCAGGATGACGTGTAGGCAAAGGCTGTCTCGTTTTAGCGAATGACCGGACCCATTATGGCAGTTCGGCCGGATCGACGCTCATCTTCCAGATCAGCGTCCGCTGGAGCGGCGAATAGTTGTCGTCGGAGATCAGCCAGACCGTCAGCCTCCCGTCGGGGCGGGGGGCGATGGCGATGCCCTCGAAGTTGTCGATCGGCAGGTCGGAGGACAGCCGCGCCACTTCGGTGACTTTCCAGGTTCCGCCGGGGCGAATCGTCGTCGGGTCGCCGATCGCGATGCGGCCAGCGAAGCGCTGGGGCATGGGCCAGATCAGGCGCCGCATCAGGATCAGCAGGCGTCCATCGGGCAATTGCGCCATGTCGGTGGGGCTGAAGCCCGTGGGCGCGTCCAGCGTGAAGCCCTGGCCGTCGGGGCGCTCGGTGGGGTCGCCCCGGAACAGCGCGGCCTGGTGCAAGTGGTCGCTCCAGCCCAGATAGCCTTCCCGCAGCGCCACGAATCGACCGTCGTGGAGACGGGTCAGCGCTTCGGGGCCGGAATTGACGCCCCAGTCCTTCATGACGACGGGGCTGGCCTTGCGTTCGATCTCGTAGTCCGGGTTCATCCGGTAGATGGCGTTGCGGCCTTCGAGGCCGAGCCAGATCATGCCCCTTTCGTCCTGCGTCGCCGATTCGACGTCGCGGGCGGCCTTGTCGGCATCCTTCGAGAGGGGCAGGTCGCCCATCCGGCTTTCGGTCTGCGCGCGGCCGGGCGCGCTGAATTCGAGAAATCCGCCCGAATCGCTGAGCGCCAGCATCGTGCCGCCCCTGCGCAGGAGCAGCGCGGAATAGCTGCCGAAGGAATGGGTGCGGCTATGCGCCTGCCAGACTTCCTCCAGCCGGAACGCGCCGAGCCGCGCCTCCACGCGCGGCGCGGGGGGCAGGGCAAGCGGGCTGAACGAAAGCTCGAAGCGCTTGAACTTGGGCTGCTGCGGCGTGCGCCCCCAGGTCAGGGGCAGAAGGACCAGCAGGACAAGAAGGGCGATGGTGCGGCGCACAAGGGCGGGATAAGCATTCCGGCGCAGGCCGCAACCCGCTTTCTCTGCAACAGCCCGTAATCGTTCTCGGCGAAGCTGCGGCACCGGCGCTCTCCCCCACCCGACTTCCCATCAGGATACACTCGTGGGAGGTCGGGTGGGGGAGAGGGCCGGCGCCGCCAAAATCCGCCTGCGGCGGATTTTCAAACAGACTCTCTCAGTTCATCGGCCCGGTGAACAGGATCGGATCGAGCCGCGCTTCGTTCCACTTGATCGACCAGTGCAGATGCGGTCCCGTGGCGCGGCCGGACATGCCGATCTTGCCGATCACCTGACCCTGCCGGACGTGATCGCCCTGTTTCACCAGGATCTGCGAGCAATGCAGGAAGGCGCTGTTCAGCCCCATGCCGTGGTCGAGCATCAGCAGGTTGCCTTCGAGCGTGAAGGGCTTCTCGGCGGCGAGGATCACCACGCCGTCGGCCGGGGCCACGAACGGCGTGCCGCTGGTGCCGGTGGCGATGTCGAGACCGGAATGATAGGCGCCCGGCTCGCCGCGATAGACGCGCTGGGAGCCGAAGCGGCCGGAAATGCGCCCCTTTGCGGGCCAGACGAAGTGCTGGCGCCAGCCCTGCGCATCGGTCTTCATGGCGCGGGCGGCATTGATGCGGTCGAGTTCCGGGCGGCGGATCGCCATGAAGGCCTCGGTCGGTCCACCGGGCTTGCGGGCGATGTTGACGTGCTCGATCTGCCAGGCGCGGGGCGAAACCGCGACCGGCTGCGAGATCCTGCGGCCGTTCAGGGTGGCCGTGAGCGTGGCGATCGTGCCCGCATCGCGGTCGAAGGCGGCGAACCACGAACCGTCAGGTGCGATCTGCACCGGCTGGCCGTTCAGCGCCAGCGCGCCCGTGCCCGCGGGAACCCTGCCGCGCATCCAGCCGCCCTGGGTCAGTTCGCCGCTATAGATAAGGCTTCCGGCTGCCGCAGGCGCGACGGGCGCGGTCGATTGCGCGGCCAGCCCATTCCAGGCCAGCACCGAAAGGGCTACGGCGCCGCACAGAACCAGCGATGCCGCGTGGGCCTTGCGGACAATCATGCCTTTCCGGTGAGGCGCTTGGTCGCGATTTCGGCGGAAGCGTAAGGCTCCTGAAACTCGGCGCTCCAGTAGCGCAGTTCCTCCAGCGGGATCTTCTCGCCGGTGACGGCGCAGAGCACGAATTGTCCGCCGCTCAGCACCCGGAATCCGTTGGGTCCGTAGGCGAGCTTGGCGGGGCGGTCGGCAGAAGACATAAGCATGGGGGAATCCTAGCAGAGCGCGGCGGTCAAAACAAATCGCCCTGCCGCGACGGGTCCGTCTTCGGTCGCGCGGGACGCTTGGGGGCTGCACCCTCGGCGGCCGGTTCGGCGGCTTTCACAGCCGGAGCGGGGGCTTCGGCCCCCACGGCAACGGTCAGTTCGCCGTCGCGGAACTCCAGCGTCAACAGGGCCTCTCGCGAGGCCGCCGCGAGGCTGGTGAGCGCGCGTCCGTCCGGTCCCTTGGCCAGGACATAGCCGCGTTCCAGCGGGCGTTTCGGATCGAGCTGCGGCAGCACCCGCGATACCGGGGCAAGCCCGTCGCGCGCCATGGCCCAGCGGCGGGTCAGCAGGCGCGGGATCAGGCCGGTGCGGGCCAGCCGTTCCTCGCTGCGTTCCATGCGGTGGCGCAGCAGCGGCAGCGAGAGGCGCGAGGCGGTGCGGCCAAGCTGTTCGCGCTTGGCGGCGGCCTCGTCGCGCAGGCCCCGGCGCAGGCGTTCGGAAAGTTCGTCCAGCTTCTGGGCCTTGGCCGCGAGGATCGCCTCGGGCCGGGGCAGGCGCTGGACGCGGGCTTCCAGCCGCTCGCGCCCGAGCGTGACCGGGCGCAGGGCGCAGCGGCGCTTGCGATAGGCCAGTTCGTCCAGCGTGGCGGCCAGTTCCAGGCGCACCGGCACGGCCATTTCGGCGGCGGCGGTGGGCGTGGGGGCGCGGCGGTCGGCCGCGTAGTCGCAGAGCGTGGTGTCGGTCTCGTGGCCCACGGCGGAGATCACGGGGATCGACGATTCGGCCACCGCGCGCACGACGACTTCCTCGTTGAACGACCACAAGTCCTCGATCGAGCCGCCGCCGCGCGCCACGATCACCAGATCGGGGCGCGGCACCGGGCCGCCGGGGCGAATCGCCGAAAAACCGCGCACGGCATTGGCGACCTGCTGCGCCGAACCTTCGCCCTGCACCAGCACCGGCCAGACCAGCACATGGCTGGGGAAGCGATCGGCCAGACGGTGGAGAATATCGCGGATCACCGCGCCGGTGGGGGATGTCACCACGCCGATCACTTGCGGCAGGAACGGCAGTTCGCGCTTGCGCTCGGGGGCGAAGAGCCCCTCCGCCGCCAGCCGTGCGCGCAGCTTTTCCAGCAGCGCCAGCAGTGCGCCTTCGCCCGCGATCTCCATGCTCTCGATCACGACCTGATACTTCGAGCGACCGGGATAGGTGGTGAGCTTGCCGGTGGCGATCACCTCGATGCCGTCTTCGGGGCGGAAGGCGAGGCGCTGCGCCCCGCCGCGCCACATGACGCCGTCGATCACCGCCTTGTCGTCCTTGAGCGCGCAATAGAGATGGCCCGATGCCGCCCGCTTCACGCCTGAAAGCTCGCCGCGCAAGCGAACGAAGCCGAAACGATCCTCTACCGTGCGCTTCAGGAGGTTCGAAATCTCGCTGATCGAAAGCGGCGCAGCGTTGTCCCCGGCCGCTTGCTTCGCTACCAGCCCACCCGAATGACCGTCATCGAATTCGTCGTCATCGAAAGGCACAGGCAATGAACATCCTTCTTCTGGGCTCGGGCGGCCGCGAACATGCGCTGGCCTGGAAGCTGGCGCAATCCCCGCTCTGCGACGCGCTCTGGGCTGCCCCCGGTAATCCGGGGATTGCCGAGGTGGCAAGCTGCATCGACCTCGATGTCACCGATCACGGTGCGGTCATCGCCTTCTGCGAGGCGAATGTGGTGGGTCTGGTGGTGGTCGGACCGGAGGCGCCGCTGGTGGACGGTCTTTCCGATTCGCTGAGGGCGGAAGGCTTCTCGGTGTTCGGCCCCAGTCAGGCGGCGGCTCAGCTCGAAGGGTCCAAGGGCTTCACCAAGGACCTCTGCGAGCGCGCAGGGATCCCCACCGCCGGGTACGAGCGCGTCTCCAGCGAGAGCGATGCCATGGCGGCGCTGGCGAAGTTCGGCGCGCCGGTCGTCATCAAGGCGGACGGGCTGGCGGCAGGCAAGGGCGTGACCGTGGCCATGACCATGGCCGAGGCCGAGGAAGCCGTGCGCGAGATCTTTTCGGGCCGCTTCGGAGAAGCCGGGGCCGAGGCGGTGATCGAGGAATTCATGGAAGGCGAGGAAGCCAGCTTCTTCGCGCTGACCGACGGGTCCACCATCGTCCCCTTCGCCTCTGCGCAGGATCACAAGCGGGTGGGCGACGGCGATACCGGCCCGAATACCGGCGGCATGGGGGCCTATAGCCCCGCCCCGGTGCTGACGCCCGCGCTGGAAGCCGAAGTGCTGGAGCGCATCATCGCTCCCACCGTGCGCCAGCTGGAAAACGAGGGCACGCCTTATTCCGGCGTCCTGTTCCTGGGCGTGATGCTGACCCGCGAAGGGCCCAAGTTGATCGAATACAACTGCCGTTTCGGCGATCCCGAGTGCCAGGTCATGATGCTGCGCCTCGAATCGGATCTGGTCGAGCTGCTCCATGCCTGTGCCGATGACCGGTTGGCGGCGATCGCGCCGCCTAAGTTCAGCCGCGATACCGCGCTGACCGTGGTGATGGCGGCGAACGGCTATCCCGGCACGCCGGAAAAGGGCGGCGCGATTGGCGGAATTGCGGCGGCCGAGGCGGAGGGCGCCAAGGTCTTCCATGCGGGCACGGCCATGAAGGACGGGCAGCTGGTCGCCAGCGGCGGCCGCGTGCTCAATGTGACGGCGCGCGGGGCTTCGGTTACCGAGGCGCAAGCGAAGGCCTATGCCGCCGTGGACGCGCTCGATTTCCCCACCGGCTTCTGCCGCCGCGACATCGGATGGCGCGAAGTGGCGCGCGAGAAGGCCCATGGCGAGTAACGTCGACACCGCACTGAAGGCCTCGCTGGCGGCGGCGGCCCTGCTCGCCGGGGCCGGGGTGGGCTATTACTACGGCATTTTCCTGCCGGGTCAGGCCTCCCGCCAGGAAGCGCGGGTGCTGGCCGAGCAGGAGGCCCGGCAGAAGCAGGAAGACTTCCAGGCCAGGGCGCAGGCCCGCGAGCAGGAGGAACAGTCCCGCCGCCAGCAGGCCGCCCAGCAGGAATATCAGGACTGCCTGAACTTCGCGGAGCTGTCCTACAAGCAGCGCTGGACGGCAAGCTGCCGCGCCCAGCACGATGCCGACGTGGCGGCGCTGGCCGACTGTGCCGACAATCTCTTCGCCACCGAGGAAGGTTGCCAGGCCAAGGTGCCCGTCAGGCCGGAGCGCGATTGCGCCCTGCCGGGCCGGACGGCGCAGAGCTATTCCGACGCGCGGGAGCAGCGCAAGGCGGAGTGTCTGGCGCGGTTCCAGTCGGCCCAGCCGGGCGTGCAGCCTCCTGTTCAGATTCCGGCCCAATCTGTTCCGCAAGGTTCCGGCGGGCAGGAGCAGGGATACGGCCAGCCCACTACCTACTGATCTCCCGGCAGACGAGGCGCAGCGGCGCGATCTCAATCACCGGGGTTTCCCAGGGGTGGATCGCCATGATGCGGTCCACGGCCCGGCGGAACGCGGGATCCTCGGGGCGGCAGGGGGCGTGTACCTTGACGACGACCGTGGGAGAAAGGCTGGCCTTGCCGGGTTCGCCCAGAGTCGGCGTCGCATCGTGGCCCGGCACGAAGCTTTCCCAGCCTAGGCCCATTTCCACAACGCCCTTGTAGTAACCGAAATTGCCGAGCTGGTTGTCCTCGCGGATCGTTTCGAGGATGGCGCCCAGCACCGGGTCGCGCTCCGCCGCCCCGCCGTCGCTGCCCCGCCGTCGCCGCCCAGCATGGCGGTCAGCGTTTCCTGCGCGACGGGGACGTGGATGCGCAGCATCGTCGCTTCGCGGGTGATCATGCGGGCTCGTTTTCCATCAGCAGGCGTACCACCAGGGCCAGGCGCTTGGCGTCCGCCCGGGCCAGATGCGCCTGGGGCAGGCGGATGCGCGCTTCTTCCAGCGCGGCGTCCACTTCCGGGCGAGTGCAGCCCCGCGCGGCCATCCATTCGCCGAGGAAGCGGATCGCGAAGGGCAGTCCTGCGCCTATTCCCTGGCACAGTGTTTCCAGCCAGTACTGGTCGAGATCGGCATCCGAGTAAGGCTCTCGCAGGCCGACAAAGGCGGTGAGTTCGGACAGGACCTGCTCGGGCGGCAGGCCTTCCGATTCGAGAGTCGCGATGGATATGCCGTGAAGCGCCTCGGCCTCTTCCGACCAGTCTCAGGTCTTCCACACCGGCAGCGGCCGGATCAGCCAGGCGCGGCTCTGTCCGTCGATCCGCGCGGCGGCCACTTCGATCGGAAAGGAAAGCCCGTATTCGGGCAGACAGCTCGCTTCGAAATCGATCAGGATCGGTTCGTTCTGGGCCATGCGGGACAGACTGTCCTGCATGGCCGCCGCCGTCAACGTCGGGCATGCAAGAAGGGCCCCGTCCCTGCGAACGGAGCCCTTCATGACTTGAGGCCTGAGCCGGATCAGCCGACGCGTTCGGAAATCAGGGCCTTGAGGTCGGCCTCGGGGCGGGCGCCGTAGTGCGAGATGATCTCGCAGGCGCAGATCGCGCCGTACTGGAGGCTCTCTTCGAGGCTCTTGCCGCGCACATGGCCGAACAGGAAGCCGGCCGCGAAGAGATCGCCCGCGCCGGTGGTGTCGACGACGCGCTCGATCGGCTCGGCGCCGACTTCGGCGCGCTGCCCGCCCGAGATCGCGACCGCGCCCTGGGCGCCGCGCGTGACCACGAGGACCGGAATCTGCGGCGCGAGCTGGGCAACGCCCTTTTCGAAATCGTCATGGCCGACGAGGGCGGCCATTTCGTGCTCGTTGCAGAACAGCACGTCGATCTTGCCGGTCTCGATCAGGTCGAGGAAGTCGGCGCGGTGACGGTCGATCACGAAGCATTCCGAAGGGGTGAAGGCGATCTTGCGGCCTGCGGCGCGGGCGGCTTCGATGGCCTTGCGCATTGCGGCGCGCGGTTCCTCGGGATCCCAGAGGTAGCCTTCGAGGTAGAGCACGGCGGCGTTGGCGATGGCGCTCTCGTCCAGTGCTTCGGCGGGGAGGTGCTGCGAGGCGCCGAGGAAGGTGTTCATCGTGCGCTGGCCGTCCGGCGTCACGAAGATCAGGCAGCGCGCAGTGGGCACGCCGGCGCGGGCGGGCACGTCGAAGGCGATGCCGCCGGCGCGGATGTCATGGGTGAAGACTTCGCCCAGCTGGTCTTCGGCAACCTGGCCGATGAAGGCGCACTTCGCGCCCAGCGCGGCCAGGCCGGCCAGGGTGTTGGCGGCCGAACCGCCCGAGATCTCGCGGGCCGGGCCCATGGCGGCGTAGAGGCTTTCGGCCTGCTGCGCGTCGATCAGCATCATGCCGCCGCGCGAAAGACCGAGTTCCTCGATCAGCGCGTCGTTGCAATTGGCGATCACGTCGATGATGGCGTTGCCGATGGCAATCACGTCAAAGGCGGGCGGCACGGTGGGTTCAGCCATGCGAAAGAGAGTCCTTGGATTGTCTGGAAGTTGTGTCGCGAGTAGCGCGCGGGCCGCCGCTTCGCAAGCGCGGCGAGAGTTGACACCGTGCGAAGGCCGGGCAATGCGGAGCGCGACCATGACTCAAGACCGCTGGGCGGCAGCCGCCATTCCGATGATTCAGCCCACCCGCCTGCGCGCCGCTTTTGCCGCCGCGGGGCTTGCCCTGCTGCTTGCCGGGTGCGCCAGCACATCCGGTGGCGGCGGCGGGGTGGCGGGCAAGCCGAATCCGCCCAGGCGCGGGACGCAGGTTCCCAATGTCCGTCAGCCCACGCATACTGCGCGCGATCCCAGTTTTCAGGCGATTCCGGGTGCGGAAGGCGTGATCGGATCGAACGAGAGCCAGCTCGTGCGCATGTTCGGCGAGCCGCGTCTCAACGTCTGGGAAGGCGACGCGCGCAAGCTGCAGTTCACCGGCAAGGCCTGCCTGCTGGATATCTACCTCTACCCCTCCGCCTCCTCGAAGGAGCCGCGCGCGTCGTTCATCGATGCGCGGCGGGTGTCGGACGGGCAGGATGTCGATCGCGCGGCCTGTATTGCGGCGCTGCGCAAGTAGGGTTTTAAACCGTAAAGCTCTCACCGCAGCCGCACGAGCCCTTGGCATTGGGGTTGGCGAAGACGAAACCGGCGGTGAAGTCGTCTTCCACCCAGTCCATGGTGCTGCCGATCAGATAGAGCACCGAGGCGCCGTCGATGTAGAACAGGCCGCCGGGGGTCTCGATCTTTTCGTCGAAGGGCTTTTCCTCACTGACGTAGTCCACCGAATAGGCCAGCCCCGAGCAGCCCCGGCGCGGGGTGGAGAGGCGCACGCCGATGGTGCCTTCGGGCGCTTCGCTCATCAGCTTGGCGATGCGCGCTTCGGCATTGGCGGTGAGGATGACTGCCGCCGGACGCTGGCGTGCAGGCTTGGCTTCGGTAGCGGTGGTCATAGCTTCTTTTCCCAGAACAGCGCGGTGCCCGCCTGCGGGTCCAGCGCATAGTCGCCGTAGCCGAGCGCGGCGTAGAGGCCCTTGGCCGTGTCATTGCCGCTCAGCACTTCGAGCGTGATCTTGCAGGCGCCGCGCGCGCGGGCCTCTGCCTCGACCGCCAGCATCAGCGCGCGGCCCACGCCCTTGCCGCGCGCCTCGGGCAGCACGGCCATGTCGTGGATGTTCACCAGCGGACGTGCGGCGAACGTCGAGAATCCGGTAATGCAATTCGCCAATCCGAGCGCCTCGTCACCGGCGAAGGCCAGCAGCGAGAAAGCGCCGGCGTGCGCGGCCAGGCCGGGCACCAGCCGCTCGCGCACGTCGTCGGACAGCGGCTTGCCCCCACCCATCGGATCGCGCGCATAGCTTTCCAGCAGTGCGACCACGCGCGCGGCATCGGCCGCGTCGGCATAGTCCGCCAGGCGCACGGTAATGGTAGGAGCAAGCGTCGCCATCAGAGCATGCCCAGTTCGAGCTTCGCCTCGTCGGACATCTTGGCCATGTCCCATGGCGGATCCCAGACGAGGTTGACTTCGGCATCGCGCACGCCGGGCACTGCCGCGACGCGCATCTCGACTTCCCCCGGCATCGATTCCGCCACCGGGCAATGCGGCGTGGTCAGCGTCATCGTTACCGAAACCGAAGCCTCGGGTGAGACGTCGACGCCGTAGATCAGGCCGAGGTCATAGATGTTTACCGGGATCTCGGGGTCGAAGATTTCCTTCAGCGCGTCGATCACGCCGTCGTAGATCGATCCGCCGGGCTGGCCGGGGTCGATGTCCTGCGGCTTTTCGGCAAGGAACCCGTCGAGATAGTCGCGCTTGCGCTCTACCGGAACAGGCACGTCCTCCACCCGTGCGCGGGGCGCGGGCGTTACCGAATCGACTTCCTCGACCGTAAATCTAGGCTTCTCTTCACTCATCCAAAAATTCTCCGGGTGCGCTCGATACCCTTCATGAGCGCCTCGATATCGCTGTCGTCGCTGTAGAGGCCGAAGCTGGCGCGGGCCGTGGCCGGAACGCCGAGGTGGTCCATCAGCGGCTGCGCGCAGTGGTGGCCGGCGCGGATCGCGACGCCCTCTTCATCCAATATGGTGCCGAGGTCGTGCGGATGCACCCCGTCCATCGCGAAAGAAACGATGCCGACCGAATCCGCCGGGCCGAACAGGGTAATGTCGTTGCGCTTGCCGAGTTCGGCGCGGAGGCGCGCGGCCAGATCGCGCTCGTGGCGCTCGGCCCGGTCAAGGCCTTGCGCGGTCAGCCAGTCGACAGCGGCGGCAAGGCCGATAGCCTCGACGATCATCGGCGTGCCGGCCTCGAAACGCTGCGGCGCCGGGGCATAGGTGGTCTTCTCGAAGGTGACGCGGTCGATCATCGACCCGCCGCCCTGCCACGGGGGCATGGCATCGAGCGTGGCCTTCTTCGCCCAGAGCGCGCCGATCCCGGTGGGGCCGTAGAGCTTGTGCGCGGAAAAGACGTAGAAATCGCATTGCATCGCCGCCACGTCGAGGGCGATGCGCGGCGCCGCCTGGCAGCCATCGATCAGCAGCTTGGCGCCGACGGCATGGGCCAGCTTCGCCGCATGTTCCACGTGAAGCACCGAGCCGAGCACGTTCGAGACATGCGCAAAGGCCACCAGCTTGTGCGCGGGGGTGAGGATACGTTCGGCCGCTTCAAGGTCGATCCGGCCGTCATCGGTCAGCGGGCAGACGTCGATCTCCACGCCGATCCGGTCCCGCAGCAGCTGCCAGGGCACGATGTTGGAGTGATGCTCCAGCACCGAAAGCAGGATGCGGTCGCCCGCCTTGAGATTCGTGGCGGCCCAGCTCTGCGCGACGAGGTTGATCGCCTCGGTCGCGCCGCGGGTGAAGACGATCTCATCCTCATGTCCGCCCAGGAACGCGGCGACCTTGCGGCGCGCGGCCTCGAACGCCAGCGTCATATCGGCAGAGCGGGCATAGACGCCGCGATGCACGGTCGCATAGTCGCGGCCCAGCGCATTGACGGTGGCGTCGATCACGGCCTGCGGCTTCTGCGCGGTCGCGCCGGTGTCGAGGTAGTGCCAGTTGCCAGCAAGCCCGGGGAACTGGTCCTTGAGGACGAGCGTATCGGTACTCACAGAATCGCCTCCAGCCGGGCGATGGCAGCCTCGCTCAGTTCCGCTTCGCCGGGCGCGCCGGTGAAGGCTTCGGCGATGAAGGCCTGGAGCATCAGCCGCTTGGCCTCGGGCGGGGTGAGCCCGCGGCTCATCAGGTAGAACAACCCGTTGGCGTCGAGTTCGCCGACCGCGCAGCCATGCGCCGCCTTGACGTCGTCGGCATAGATTTCGAGTTCCGGGCGGGCATTGGCGGTCGCCGTGCGATCGAGCAGCATGGCGCGGACCGACTGTTCGGCATCGGTGCCGTCGGCCCCGCGCTCCACCGCGATGCGGCCGAGGTAGGTGCCGACCGAATGGCCCGCCAGCGCCGTGCGCACGATCTGGCTGGAGGTGGCGTTCAGCCCGGCGTGGGTGACTTCGGTGACGATCTCCAGCGTCTCGCTGCCACTGGCAAGCTGCGCCGCGCCCAGCGTGAAGTCCGCGCCTTCGGCCAGCCGCACATCCACTGCGATACGCCCGTAGACCGGTCCCGCCGAAAGCACGCGAAGATCGAACTTCGCGCCCTTGCCCAGCGTGATCACGATGTGGCGGGCCACGGCGGCAGCGCCGTTCTCGACGATCTGGAGCGATTCCTCGCCGCCATCGGCCACGACGATCTCTTCGCGTGCGATCGGCCAGACACCGGCCAGTGCGCCGATATCGGAATAGCGGAAGTCTTCGTGCTTCCGCGTCGGGAGAGCCGCGACTTCGCTCATGCCGCCGTCTCTTGGACCACCGCCTCGTAGCCTTCTTCCTCAAGCCGCAGGGCAAGGTCCGGCCCGCCGGTCTTGACGATGCGGCCTGCGGCCAGAACGTGGACGAAGTCCGGCTTCACATAGTCCAGCAGGCGCTGGTAATGGGTGATCAGCAGCACGGCCTTGTCGGGCGCGCGCATGATCGCATTGATGCCCTCGCCGCAGATGCGCAGCGCGTCGATGTCGAGGCCGGAGTCGGTCTCGTCCAGGATCGCCAGCTTGGGATCGAGGATGCCCATCTGCACCATCTCGGCGCGCTTCTTCTCGCCGCCGGAGAAGCCGACGTTCACCGGGCGCTTCAGCATGTCCATGTCCATGCGCAGCAAGCCCGCCTTTTCGCGGGCGAGCTTCAGGAATTCGCCGCCCGAAAGCACTTCCTCGCCCCGGCCCTTGCGCTGGGCATTGGCCGCTTCGCGCAGGAACTGGACGAAGGAGACGCCGGGAATCTCGACCGGGTACTGGAAGCCCAGGAACAGCCCGGCGGCGGCGCGCTCATGCGGTTCCAGTTCGAGCAGGTCCTGGCCCAGGAAATCGACCGAGCCGCCGGTCACCTCATAGCCGGGACGGCCGCCGAGCGTGTAGCCCAGCGTCGACTTGCCCGCGCCGTTCGGCCCCATGATCGCGTGAATCTCGCCCGGATTGATCGTCAGCGAGAGACCCTTGAGGATGGGCTTGTCGGCAACATTGGCCTGAAGGTTATCGATCTTGAGCATGGTCATCCTTCGGCTCCCTCATCAAAGCGGGGGGCGGCAGTGGCACCGGCCTTCCGGCGCGCGGAGCGCTTGTCGAAGGGCACGTTGAGTTCGGTGGTGATCTCGCGCACGACGCCCTCGATGCGCTCCAGCACTTCGTCCTCGGAGAAGCGCAGCACGCGGATGCCCACTTCGATGAGCTTGCGGTCCTGCAATTCGTTGACGTCGGGGTTGGAGTCTTCGGGGCTGAGCTGCACGACGATCCAGCGCGAGGGGCATGCGAAGTCCACGATGGTGGAGCCGACCACGGTTTGGCGCATGAACTTCACGCCGCCCAGCTTCGAACCGGCAAGCTCCGCCCAGAGCGCCTTCTGCGCCTCGCTGGGGTTGCGGCGCTGTTCCTTCGCCCGCTCCTTGAGCGTTTCGAGGCGTGCGCCGGTGACGTTGAAGCTGGCCTTGGCGTCGGCCTTCGGCGCGGCGTCCCTGCTGATGCCGAGGGTCTTGCGGGCGGCGGTCATGGTAGAAGTCCTTGAGGAAAAGAAGTGTCCGAAAGCCCCTCACCTTCAGGGGAGGGGTTGGGGTGGGGGCTCGCCCAACGATCCGGCGCCTCGTGCAAGGCGCCAAGGACGAAGGTCAGAACCCCTTCGAAATTGCGCATCACCTCTGCATTGGTGACATGAATGGTGGTGAAGCCCATCCGGGCAAGCGCGGAATCACGCCTACGGTCGCTGCCTGCATCGTGGGTTTCGCCGTCGACTTCCACGATCAGCGCCTTTTGCGGGCACAGGAAGTCAGCGATGAACGGGCCGACCGGCGCCTGCCGGCGAAACTTGAATCCGCCGAGTTGCGAGCGCGAAAGCGCGCGCCACAGGCGCTTTTCCGGCTCGGTCTGTTCATTGCGCATTTCGCGGGCGAATTGCGCGATCTCGGCGTTGCGGGTGGCGGAGAGCCCCCACCCCCGGCCCCTCCCCTGAAGGGGAGGGGAGTTGGTACGTACGCTGGTTTCGCGACTGGACAAGCCCCTCCCCGTCAAGGGAGGGGTTGGGATTGGGGCCTGCGTCATTATCCCACCGAGCCTTCAAGGCTGATGCCCAGCAGCTTCTGCGCTTCGACGGCGAATTCCATCGGCAACTGCTGCAGCACTTCCTTGGCGAAGCCGTTGACGATCAGCGCCACCGCCTGCTCGGTGTCGAGCCCGCGCTGCATGGCGTAGAACAGCTGGTCGTCGCTGATCTTGCTGGTGGTTGCCTCGTGCTCGATCTGGGCGCTGGGGTTGCGCACTTCGATATAGGGCACGGTGTGGGCGCCGCATTCCTTGCCCAGGAGCAGCGAATCGCACTGGGTGAAGTTGCGCACGCCCTCGGCATTGGCGGCCACGCGGACGAGGCCGCGATAGGTGTTGTTGCTCTTGCCCGCCGAGATGCCCTTGGAGATGATCGTCGAGCGGCTGCCCTTGCCGTTGTGGATCATCTTGGTGCCGGTATCGGCCTGCTGGTAATTGTTGGTGACGGCCACCGAGTAGAACTCGCCCACCGAATCCTCGCCATTGAGGACGCAGCTGGGATACTTCCAGGTGATCGCCGAGCCGGTTTCCACCTGGGTCCACGAGATCTTCGAGCGGGCGCCCTGGCAGAGGCCGCGCTTGGTCACGAAGTTGTAGATGCCGCCCTTGCCCTGCGCGTCGCCGGGATACCAGTTCTGCACGGTCGAGTACTTGATCTCGGCATCTTCCAGCGCGACCAGTTCGACCACGGCGGCGTGAAGTTGGTTCTCGTCACGCTGCGGGGCGGTGCAGCCTTCGAGGTAGGAGACGTAGGCGCCCTTGTCGGCGACGATCAGGGTGCGTTCGAACTGGCCGGTGTTTTCCGCGTTGATGCGGAAATAGGTGCTCAGCTCCATCGGGCAGCGCACGCCCTCGGGGATGTAGACGAAGGTGCCGTCCGAGAAGACCGCGCAGTTCAGCGCCGCGAAGTAGTTGTCCTGCACCGGTACGACCTTGCCGAGCCACTTCTTCACCAGCTCGGGGTATTCGCGGATCGCTTCGGAGATCGAGCGGAAGATCACGCCCGCCTGCTCCAGCTCCTTGCGGAAGGTGGTGGCGACGGAGACCGAATCGAACACCGCGTCCACGGCCACCTTGCGCGCGCCCTCGACACCGGCGAGCACTTTCTGCTCCTCCAGCGGAATGCCCAGCTTCTCGTAGACCTTGAGGATCTCGGGATCGACTTCGTCCAGGCTGGACAGCGAAGGCTTCTTCTTGGGCGCGGCCCAGTAGTAGGCTTCCTGGTAGTCGATCGGCGGCACGTTCAGCTTGGCCCAGTCGGGCGGAGTCATCTCCAGCCAGCGGGCATAGGCCTTGAGGCGCCATTCCAGCATCCATTCCGGCTCGTCCTTCTTGGCCGAAATGAAGCGGATGGTCTCTTCGGACAGGCCCTTGGGGCCGTATTCCTGCTCGATGTCGGCGACCCAGCCGTGCTCGTAGTCGGCCACGCGGGCCGCAGCCTCGCGCGCGGCCTGATCGCGCACTTCGACTTCACGCAGATCGTCCCCATGGACTTCGCGCACCTCGATGGTGCCCTCGGGGGAGGTTTCCTCAGTCATTCATACTTCCTCGACGAGCTGGGTCAGGACCACTTGCGCCAATGCGCCGCGCAGCGCCGCGTTCACCTGCGGCCAGTGCGGGCGCACGCTGCATCCGCCTTCCAGCGTACATTCGTGCTTGCCCTGTTCGAGGCAGGCCGTGAGCGCGATCGGCCCTTCCACTGCCTCGACGATATCCGCAATCGAAATCGTTTCAGGGGCGCGGGCCAGTTTCAGCCCGCCGCCGACGCCGCGGGTCGATTGCAGCAACCCCGCAGCGGTCAGCTTGCTCACCAGCTTCTGCACCGTGGGTGCCGGAAGCCCGGTTTCTTCCGCGAGCTGCGCCGCCGAGATACGGCTCATCCGCGAATCCTCGGGATGATGGGCACAGGTTCCCGAATGCCGAGTCGCGGCGGACATGATGACGACAGCGTAATCGGCCATGCTGGACAGGCGCATATCGGCGGCTTTCGGGACTCGCGACGTTAAAGTGGATCAATTCTTTCCGATTTGCCACCTAGTGCAGGACCCCTCGGGTTTCAATGGAGTTTCGCACAGGTTTTGTGCGACAAAAGCGATCGGGCTGTTGCAAATTCCTCGTTTCTGGAGAGAATTCGCGCCGGTCAGGCCATTACCCAAGGAAAAAAGGCGGTCCCCGGACAAGCCGGGAACCGCCATCAAGGTAATAAAGAACTCGTGCGCATCCCGCTACGAGCCCTTCGGGTCGCGACTCTCCTGTATGCCGGGGCATCCCCGATTTATTGTATAATTGCGACATGCGTGCCCCCGCGGTGACGCCCCTCACCCGATTTTGCGAATGGCACGCAGGATAAGAAGCATTTGAGCAACAGCCCCGAGGCGTTTATGCGCGGCGCGTGCTTTACTCCCTGATCAGACCCGCCCTGTTCCGCCTGGACGCCGAATCGGCGCATGGCCTCGCGCTCAAGTCGCTGAAGCTGGCCGGAACCACCCGTGCCCCGGCTTCTCCCGCCGCGCTTTCCACGCAAGTAGCGGGAATCCGGTTTCCCAACCCCGTCGGCACGGCGGCCGGATTCGACAAGGACGGCGAGGTTCCCGATGCCCTGCTGGGCCTGGGCTTCGGTTTTGCCGAGGTCGGTTCGATCACGCCGCTGCCGCAGTCGGGCAATCCGAAGCCGCGCCTGTTCCGCCTGGTGGAGGACCGCGCGGTGATCAACCGCATGGGCTTCAACAATCGCGGCGCGCAAGTCGCGCTGCAGGGGTTGGCGGCGCGCAAGGATCGCCCCGGCGTGGTCGGCATCAATATCGGCGCCAACAAGGACGCGGCGGACCGCATTGCCGACTATGCGACGATGGCCCGCCTGATGGCGCCGCTGGCGACCTATCTGGCGGTCAATATCTCCAGCCCGAACACGCCGGGCCTGCGCGCGCTTCAGGACGAATCGGCGCTGACCGGCCTGCTCGACGCGGTGCTGGAAGCGCGCGGCGAAGTCTGCGGGGAGGGCGGCCCGCCGGTGTTCCTCAAGGTGGCGCCGGATCTGGAACCGGCCGATATCGACGCGATCGCCCGCATCGCCGTCGAAAAGCGGCTCGGCGCGCTGATCGTCTCGAACACCACGATTTCCCGTCCCGCCCTGAACTCGGCCCATCGTGGCGAAACCGGGGGGCTTTCGGGCGCGCCCTTGCGCGATCTGGCCCAGCAGCGCCTGCGCGATTTCCGCAAGGCCACCGGCGGCGCGGTGCCGCTAGTCGGCGTCGGCGGCATCGCCACGGCGGAGGACGCCTGGGCGCGCATCCGCGCCGGGGCCAGCCTGGTGCAGGTCTACAGCGCGATGGTCTACGAAGGCCCCGGCATCGCCCGGGCCATCTGCAAGGGCCTGGAAGCGCTGATGAAGCGCGACGGCTTTGCCTCCATCACCGAAGCGGTGGGCACGGAATAAGGCCGAAACCCGCTCATATCGGGGCAATTACGGATGCGGCCTGGCTTGCCGCAACCTCTGCACGCGCCTAGACGTTGATCAGAACGGACAATTCCGCATGAATAGAGAGGACGAGGGTCGGCATGGATCTTGGTGACTTCGACAAGACCACCAACCTGGTATCGCTGTTTCTCAAGCGGGCGGACAGGCTGGGCAATGCGCCCATGCTCTGGGCGAAGCAGGACGGAACCTGGCACTCCACGAGCTGGGCGGAGGCCGCGCGCAAGGTCAGCCTGATGGCGGCCTCGCTGCGGCGCATGGGCCTGCAGCCGGGCGACCGGGTGCTGATCGTGTCGGAGAACCGGCCCGAGTGGTGCCTTGCGGACCTGGCGATCATGGCGGCGGGCTGCGTTACCGTGCCCGCCTATACCACCAACACCACGCGCGATCACATTCACATCCTGGAGAATTCGGGCGCCCGTGCGGCGATCGTCTCCACCGCCAAGCTCGGCAAGGCGCTGCTTCCGGCGATCGTCCAGACTGACCTTTGCCGCCATGTCATCGGCATGGAAGCCCTGCCGCCGATGCAGGGCGGGGCCTACGAAGTGCATGAATGGGCGGCGCTGCTGGAAGGCGACGCGGCGAAAGCCCGCGCCGACGTGGACGAGCGGGTGGCCGGAATGCGCCGCCGCGACCTGGCCTGCATCATCTATACCAGCGGCACCGGCGGCGCCCCGCGCGGGGTGCGCCAGCACCACGGCATGATCCTGACCAATGTGGCGGGCTGCGCCCAGATCATCATCGACGATTTCGGCTGCGACGAGGGCGAGACCTTCCTCTCGTTCTTGCCGCTCAGCCATGCCTACGAGCATACCGGCGGCCAGTACCTGCCAATCGCAATGGGCGGGCAGATCTATTATTCCGAAGGCCTCGACAAGCTGGCCTCCAATATCGAGGAAGTGCGCCCGACGATCATGGTCGTCGTCCCGCGCCTGTTCGAAGTGCTGCGCACGCGCATCATGAAGCAGATCGAGAAGCAGGGTGCGATTCCGGCCCGGCTGATGGAAATGGCCATGGGCATTGCCGGACGCGAGCAGGCCGGGCGTCGCCGCCTGCTGGACTATCCGCTGGACATGGTGATCGAACGCACCCTGCGGCCCAAGGTGCGCGCCAAGTTCGGCGGTCGCATCAAGGCCTTGGTTTCGGGCGGGGCACCGCTCAATCCCGAGATCGGCGCCTTCTTCGACGCGATGGGGCTGACGCTGCTGCAAGGCTACGGCCAGACCGAGGCCGGGCCGGTGATCAGCTGCAACCGGCCCGCCGCCGGAATCAAGCACGATACGGTCGGCCCGCCGCTGCGCGGGGTGGAAGTGCGGATCGCGGAGGACGGTGAAATCCTCGTGCGCGGCGAGCTGGTCATGGAAGGCTACTGGCAGAACGGCGCCGCCACCGAGGCGGTGCTGAAGGACGGCTGGCTCCATACCGGCGACGTCGGCCACATCGACGCGCGCGGGCGAATCATGATCACCGACCGCAAGAAGGACATGATCGTCAACGACAAGGGCGACAATGTCTCTCCGCAGAAGGTCGAATCGATGCTGACGCTCCAGCCGGAGATAGCGCAGGCCATGGTCCACGGCGACCGCCGCCCCTACATCGTCGGCCTGATCGTGCCCGATGCCGACTGGGCGCTGGAATGGGCCAAGGCCAATGGCGAGAAGTTCGATTTCAAGGCGCTCCAGGGCCTTCCGGCCTTCCGCGCCGAGATTCGCGGCGCCATCGACCGGGTCAACGCCGATCTCTCGGTGATCGAGAAAGTCCGCCAGTTCACGTTCGCCGACGAGCCGTTCGGGATCGAGAACGAGGAAATGACCCCCAGCCTCAAGATCCGCCGCCACAAGCTGAAAGAGCGCTACGGCGAGCGGATGGACGCGCTTTACCGGAATTGATGGCGCGGGGCAGGCTGCTTCGTCCGTGACGCAACGTCATCCTGAACTTGTTTCAGGATCCATCGCGCAGCCGTGACCATCGGTCTGATCGGCGAAATGGATCCTGAAACAAGTTCAGGATGACGTCGGCTTTTTTATTCACGGGCGCTTGTGATTCCGGTCCTTACGGCACCAGCGTCGTGAACAGGTAGGTCGAGAAGATCACCAGGTGGACCATGCCCTGCACGAGCGTGGTCCGGCCGGTGCTCAGCGTCATCGTCGCCACCAGCAGGGTCAGGCCCAGCAGTGCGATCGACTTGAACGAGAGGCCGAGTTCGAGGTCCAGCCCCATGTACATCGAGGCGATGGCCACGGCCGGGATGGTGAGGCCGATCGTGGCCAGTGCCGATCCGATCGCGAGATTGAGGCTGGTCTGTACCCGGTTGGCGCGCGCGGCGCTAAGGGCGGCGAGGCTTTCCGGGGCGAGGACGAGCGCGGCGATGATGATGCCCACCGTCGCGGGCGGGGCGCCGATGGCCGCCACCCCGGCCTCGATCGAGGGCGAGAGCGCCTTGGCCAGCAGGACGACCGCCACCAGGGCGACCACCAGCATCACCCCGGCGGCCACCGCCTTGGCAGGGGGAACCGTGTCATGCGTGCCGTCCGCTTCCTCGGGATAGAGGAAGTGGTCGCGGTGGCGGATGGTCTGGGCGACGACGAAGGTGCCGTAGAGCATCAGCGCATCCACGGCGACGAAGATCAGCTGCTTGTCGTTGTAGAACGGGCCCATCTCGCTGGTGGTGAAGTTGGGCATCACCAGGGTGAGGACGGAGAGCGTGGCCAGAATCGCCAGCCCGTGGTTGACGCCGGACTGGGTATAGCCCTGTTCGTGGTGGCGGCCCCCGCCCAGCAGCAGGCAGACGCCGACGATGCCGTTGATGGTGATCATCACCGCCGCGAACACCGTGTCCCGCGCCAGCGCCTGCGCGCCGACGCCCTCGCTCAGCATGATCGAGACGATCAGCGAAGTTTCGATCACCGTCACCGCGAAGGCCAGGATCAGGGTTCCGAACGGTTCGCCGACCCGGTGGGCGATGACTTCGGCGTGATAGACCGCCGCCATGATCGCCGCGCCGAGCACCACCGCGATCAGCACCGCCATCGCGATCGAGGCGGGTTTGCCGAGCGCTATGGCCGCAAGCGCAAGGAAGGGCACCACGATCGCCCATGGCGCCAGGGCGAAACAGGGGAAGGTAGCGGGCTTGACCGGTTTTTGGCCCCCGATTTGGGCCAAGTGGGAAGGATGGGCGGCGGGGGTCTGGTCGCTCATCCGGGCACTATACGGAAAATCGGGCGAAGGACCACGTTTCGCCTGTTATTTGTTATTTCAGCGCCTCATCGCCGCCAGAGCGGCCCGGTTCAGCGCCTCGCGCAGTTTCCAAGTGCGGGCCTCGAAAGGGCCGGGGGTGAGTTCGTTGGTCATCAGGATCGCCACCACATCGTGCGCCGGGTCCGTGAAGAAGTAGGTATTGGCCGAGCCGGACCAGCTTCCCGCGCCCACCGGCAGGCCGCCGCGCGCCTCGGTGCCCGCATCGCCGATGGCGAGGCCGTAGCCGAAAGGCGCATCCAGGTGCTCCCCGCCCCCGGTGCGCAGGCGCGGGGTGAACAGGGCGTCCACAGTCTCCGCCCTGAGCAGCCGCCTGCCGTGCCACACACCGCGACCGGCCAGCATTTCGGCGAAGTGGCGATAGTCCTCCAGCGTTCCGGCCAGAGCGCCGCCGCCGTCGCGCAGGCGGGTGGGATCGCGGTATTCGGACTTTTCGGGGCGGTCCACCGCCCTGAGGCCCGCGGCGCTGGCGGCATAGCCGGTGACGAGGCGCGGTGCCTGCGCGTCGCTGACGACGAAAGCGGTGTCCTTCATCTCCAGCGGAGAAAGGATGCGGGCCTTCAGAAACGCATCGAGGCTCTCGCCCGAGACGCGCTCGATCACCGCGCCAAGTACCGTGGTGGAGAAGCCGTAGCTGAACCGCGCGCCCGGCTGGTGCAGCAGCGGCGCCTTGCCGAGGCGGGCGACGAGTTCGTCCAGCGTGGTGGCGGGCGGCACCTGCATGGCTGTGCTGGCAACGGCCGTGGCGCGGGCCACCCCGTTTTCGCGATACCAGCGCTGGACCGGGGTATCGCCCATGAATTCATACGTGAGGCCGGAGCGGTGGAGCAGCAGGTCCTCGATCGTGACCGGGCGCGTCGCGGGAACCGTGTTCGCCGCCGCGCTGCCGTCCCAGACGCGTAAGTCGGCCATTTCCGGCAGGTATCGGCCTAGCGGATCGGTGAGGGCGAGCTTGCCCTCTTCGGCCAGCATCAGCACGCCGACCGAAGTGATCGGCTTCGACATCGAATAGAGCCGGAAGATCGCATCGCGCTCGATCGGCTTGCGGCTCTCGATGTCGGCATAGCCGGTGGCGACTTCCACCAGCGGCTTGCCGTGCTGCTCGATCAGCACCAGCGCCTGCGGCAGCTCGCCCGCCGCGACCATGGCGTCGAGTTCGCCTTTCAGCACGTCCGCCGGGGAAGCGGCCAGCGCGGGCGTGACCGCGAGCATTGCCGAAAGGGCAAGCAGCAGGCGCAGCTTCATGCGGGGAATCAGAATGGCCGGTCGCCCGCCACGGTCACGCGGAAGCCGGAGCGGACTTCCGGGAAATAGTCCCAGACCGCGAAATGCTGGGTGCAGCGGTTGTCCCAGAAGGCCACCGAGTTCTTCTGCCAGCGGAAGCGGACGTGGAAGTTCGCGTCTTTCACATGGTCGAACAGGAAATCGAGCACGGCCTTGCTCTCGGGGCCGGAAAGCTCGTTGATCTTCGTGGTGTAGGAAGAGTTCACGAAGAGCAGCTTGCGCCCCGTCACCGGATGGGTGCGGATCACCGGGTGCGAATTGCAGGGGTAGGTCTTGGTCGAATCCGGGAAGATCGCCTTGTAGACGTGGTTGGCGTCATGAACGGCGGTCAGCGGATCGAGGAAGGCCTTCATCGCCGGGGAAAGCGCGTCGTAGGCGGCATACATGCTGGCGAACAGCGTATCGCCGCCGTGCTCGGGCAGGGTGTGGATGTGAAGGATCGAGCCCATCGGCGGTTCGGCATCGGCGGAAAGGTCCGAATGCCAGTTCTCGCCCGCGACGAATTTCGAGTTCTCGTCCGCGTGAATCGCCACGACTTCGGGATGATCGGGCAGGCCCGCGACCCCGGAATGGATCGCAAGCTGCCCGAAGGCGCGGCCCAGCGCCTTGTGCGCCTCGTGATCGATGTCCTGATCGCGGAAGAACACCACCTGGTGCTTCATCAGGGCGTCGTGGATCTCCGCGAAGGCCTGGTTGCCGAGCGGCTGGCGCAAGTCGACGCCGAAGATCTCTGCGCCGATGCGCTTGGTCAGAGGGCGGACATCGATCAGTTCATAACCCATCGTCGGGCTCCGATTCTCGTCATGGGCACGCACCGGACGCAGGGTGAGGGCTCCCGCATCCGGTGCGTTCGGTATTATTCGGGATCTCGAACGCTGCCCTTCTCGGGGAAGATGCGGCGTTCGATGCGGCAGTGGATGCCCTGGGTGCCGTCCACCACCTGGGTCACGCCGAAATCGGCGGCGACGCTCATCAGCGAATAGCCGTCGTTGCGGGACAGGCCCTGATGCTCGGTGAGGAGGTGGAGCATGTCCATCGAGGCGGACTTCATCGCCTTGTCGAGATTCTCTCCGAAGCCATGGACGATCCAGCAGTCCGGCGTCTCCAGCAGGGGAGAGGGGAACTGGAAATCCTTGCGCAGGACGATCTGGAACAGCACGTCGAGCGAGGCTTCGATGGCGGTGCCGCTGATCTCGCCGTCACCCTGGCTGATGTGAGGGTCGCCGATCGAGAACAGGCCGCCCTTGACCTGCACCGGGTAGTACATCGTCGCACCCGCGCCGATGCGCCAGTTGTCGATATTGCCGCCGTGGAGGCCGGGGGGGATCGTGCTCACCGCCGCGTTGACGGCAGGCGCGACGCCCGCGGTGCCGAGGTGCGGGCGGGCCGGGATGGTGATGCCGGGCAGCGCGGTGGAGCGGTCGCATTCCGGGCAATGGGTGATGCGGCCGGGGACGACGTATTTCTCGTCCACGTCATAGGCGTAGAGCGCGCTGGCGGTATTGGCGTTGGGATCGATCTTGTAGATCGTCACCCGCTCGGTCTCGCCGAATTCCTGGTAGAGATGGCCCCAGTTGGCGGCCAGGTTCGACCCGTAGTTGAAGCGCGGGCGCATCGAGAGATAGCGCACTTCCAGCATGTCGCCCGGTTCCGCGCCTTCGACGAAGATCGGGCCGGTCATGATGTGGCAGCCGGGCGCGCGGGTGGCGGGGTCGATCTCGGTGAAGATGCGGCGGATGTCGTCGTCGAACATCAGTTCGGGATCGTCGCCCGCGTGATGGGTCACGGCCTGGGCCTGGATCAGGTCGCCGCTTTTCACATGGAGGGCGGGTTTGATCTCGGGCGAGAAATAGCCCCAATGTACCGTTTCCGGCGTCGCCCGAAGATGGTGCAGGGCGGTCGGCTGGAGGGCAGACTCCCTGGCTGGTTCGGGCTTAAGGCTGATCAGTGCCATCGGAACTCCTGTTGGGAAGGAAAGGGGTGGGGCGTGCGCGCTTCAGGCGCCGCCGATCAGCACGCTCGTCATGCTGAGGGACTTGTGCTGGATGAAGTCGGGTTCGAACGTCGCGGCTTCGTCCTCGTGGCGGGCGCCCAGGACGTAGAGCAGCGGCAGGAAATGGTCGGAACTGGGCACGGAGAGCCGGGCGGCATCGCCCAGCGCCTCGTAGTCGATCACGGTCTGCGGATCGTCCGAGGCAATCGCCCGGCACATGGTGGAATTGAACCGCTCGGCCCAGGGATAGGGATCGGCGGCGGGATTGGCCCAGTCCATGGCGGGCAGGTTGTGGACGATATTGCCGGTGCCCATGATCAGCACGCCCTCGTCGCGGAGCGGGCGCAGCATGCGGCCGACCAGCCAGTGCTCGGCCGGGCTCTTGCCAAGGTCCATGCCCAGCTGGATCACCGGCACGTCCGCCTCGGGATAGGCATGGACGAGCACCGACCAGGTGCCGTGGTCCAGCCCCCAGTTGGCGTCCATCTTCACCGGCATGGGTTCCAGCAGCTCGCGCACGCGCCCGGCCAGTTCCGGGTCGCCGGGGGCGGGGTACTGCACGTCGAACAGGGCCTGCGGGAAAGCGCCGAAATCGTGGATCGTGCGCGGCTGGGCCATCGCCGTGACGGCGGTTCCGCGCGTCTGCCAATGGGCCGAGATGCACAGGATCGCGCGCGGCTTGCCGATGCTTCCCGCGATCTGGTTCCAGCTGCGGGTGACGGGGCTTTTCTCCAGCGCCACCATCGGGCTGCCATGTCCGAAGAAAACGATGGGAAGGCGGCTCATTGCGGGTCTGGCTCCGGGTGCGGGTTGGATGGGGTCAGGCTATGGAGAAGGGGGCGGGGCGGTCTTGCGGCGGCGCGCACAAGAACTTGTCGCGCCGCCGGGCGAACCGCCGCTACTCGCGGGTGTAGTCGGCCGGAATCTGCGGGTTCTCGCCTGCCTTGCCCCAGAGGATGATCTCGTTGCCCCAGGGATCGGCGAAGGCGTGGTTGTAGCCGTTGAATTCTTTCCAGTAGTGATTGCGCCAGAGCACCTTGCCGCCCAGCTTCTCGGCGGTGGAAAGGATGCGGTCTTCGTTGTCGTCGTCGCCGATCAGCACCCAGATCCGCGCCTTGCGGCCCTCGGTGGACAGCGTGCGCGGCTCCACGCCCTCGGGATTCGGATGCGGACGGGCGTTATTGGCATCGAACACGCCGAGGTGGAGGTTGCCGATCTGGCTGTCCGACCCGTCCTTGTTCTGGAAGAAGCCGCCGGGAACCATGCGGTGGTAGATGCCGTGGGGGCGGGCATCGTTCTCCCAGCCGAAGACTTCGGCGTAGAATTCGCCGGCCTTGGCGGGATCGTCGGTGGCAAAATCGACGAAGATGAGGGTGTTGGTCATTGAGGCTTGCTCCCGTTGGTCTGGGGACTGGCCTAGCCGGACCGTCCTTGGGCGCTCGCCATGCCGCGCACGAATCGTTGATTCCTCGCGCCGCTGAATAAAAGGCGGCGCCCGGTACGAGACCGGACGCCGCAGACCGTCGGGAATGGGTGACGGTAAAACCCTGTGAATCAGGCGCGCAGCCGCGTGACCGGCGCGGAAGGCCCGCGGCGGCGGCGGTCCCATTCGCGGCGATAGCGTTCGACCAGCCAGACGTTGAGCAGGCGCTGGGCGCCCTCCTGCCAGGAATAGCGCCCGCGCGGCGCGAACTTCGAGCGCAGGCCCTGCTGGACCAGTTCGTCGACGTGGAAGTCCTGGCTGACGATTTCCTCGACCGCCGTGTCGTTCATCTTCATCTTCAGTTCGAACAGCGGATCGTCCATCGCCTCGGGCACCATCAGCGTGCCTATGGTGAGCGCGTGTGACTGGGCCGAGCGCGGGTCCATGATGAGGTAGAGCACGGTATCGTTGAGCACGACCAGCGAGAGGCTGGGGGGCAGGTTCACGAAGAGCAGGCGGTTCTGCTCTTCCTCGGTGAGCTTCGGGAACACCGGGAAGACGGACTTCTGCGTGGCGTTGAAGGCGGCGTTCTTGTGGAGCGTGCCGTTGAGCCGGTAGTAGCCCGCCGAATCCTCCGGCACGTCCGGGAAGCTGGCAAGGCCGCTCGGGATGAAATCGTGCAGCGGCCCGGCGTGGAGGCGGCTGGCGTGATAGCCGTCGTTGTTGTTTTCCAGCATGACCTTCCAGTTCCACGGAAACACGGTGGCTTCCTCGGGACGGGGGCCGCGCAGGCTGGCGAAGTCGTAGTTGGCGACGACCTCCTCCAGCCCGGACAGGCGCGGGGTCAGCGGCTGGGCTGCGGGATCGAGGTTGATGAAGACGAAGCCGTGCCAGATCTCGTGCCGGATTTCGGGCAGGCTGGCGGCCTTCTTGTCGAAATTGCAGGTGCGGTTCATCGCCGGGGCGCCGACGAGCGTGCCGTCGAGGTCGTAGGTCCAGTGATGGTAGGGGCAGACGAAGGCGCGGGCATTGCCATGGCCTTCCGCCACCAGCATGGCGCGGTGCTGGCAGACCGCCGAGAGCGCCTTGACCGTGCCGTCGCGGGTCTTGGTGACGATGATCGGCTCGTCGGCGCGGGTCACGGTGAAGAAGTCGCCGGGCTGCTCCAGCCACTCGGCGCGGCCGACGCAGAGCCATTCGTGCTCGAACAGCGCGGCCTTCTCGAAGTGGTGGAATTCCTCGTCGGTGTAGCAGGCCGGGGGCAGCGTATCGGCTTCGAGCGTGTCCTTGATGGAACTGCCCAGGCTGTCGAAGAACTGGTCGTTGAGTAGAGTCATGCCTGCCTGATCCCCGTATCGGTGATACCGGGGAGAACGACCGTGCGTCCTCCCGCAATTATCTCAGACTAGCGGGGCCGGATGGTTACTGCTTTGCACAGGGCGCAGTGACTTTTGGCAGGGGCTATTTGTTTATTCGGCCCCGTTCTCTACTCGGCTGGGACGAGTTCGCCTTCGCCCACGGTTTCGGGCTCGGTGACAGGGGCGGCAGACGGCGCCCGCAGGAACAGCACCGCGATTCCGGTGGCGGCGGCCAGCAGCAGTGCGAAGATCAGGATGGCCAGCGAGTAGCCGCCCGTCACGTCTGCGATCCGTCCCGCCAGAATCGGGCCGAGCACCGCGAACGTCGTGGCGGTGGTCGCCATGGCGGTCATGTCCCCGGCGATGCCCGCGCCGAAGTAGCGCAGCAGCAGGATATGGGCCGAGAGCCAGGCCATGCCCCAGCCCAGGCCGAACAGCGTGGCCGCCGCCGTGGCGACCATCACCAGCGAAGCCGACCACAGCAGCGCCATGGCCAGGGCCTGCAGGGCCAGGCCGGCGATCAGGATGCGGCGCGGGTCGATGCGCTCGCACAAGGTGCCAGTCAGGCCCTTGGCGCCGGTGCCCGCGAAGGCCAGCAGGCTCATGGCGATGGCGCCGGGTGCGGCGCCTTCACCGAGATTGGCGATATGGGCGACGAGGATCGAGTGCGCGGACGTCACGGCGGTCTGCACCACCGTCATGACGAGGGCGAGGATCAGGAAGCTCGGCGTGCGCAGCGCCTGGCGCACGGTCCAGAGGCTCTTTTGGGCAGGACCATCCTGCTCGTGCCCCCCCTGTTCGTAACTGGCTCCCTTGACCTGCTCCACGCTTTCCACCTTCACGGCGTCGCGGATGCAGACCAGGCAGATCAGGCCGAGCACGAAGGCGCTGATCGCCATGACCAGCCAGTGCAGGCGCCAGTCGCCGGTCATGCCGACGATGGCGCCGACGATCAGCGGCCCGGCAATGCCGCCCGCCGCACCGGCCATGAAGTAGAAGCCGATCATCCGCGCCGAAGTGCGCGGGAACCACGTCGCCAGCAGATAGACCGCAGGCGAGGGCGCGACCAGTGAGAAGCCGATGCCCATCAGCGTGGTGGCCACGAAGAACAGGGTCAGATGCTCGATCTGCGAGGCGATGAGGAAACCGGCGGCGAGTACGAGACAGCCCGCGAACATCGTCAGCCGGGTGCCGATCGATTTCATCAGCAGCGGCGGCAGGGGGCTGGCAAGCCCGCAGGCAAGGCCGAGCAGCGAGAAGCTGAAGCCTGCCGCCGCCTTCGACCAGCCAAGCTCCGCCACCATGGTGTAGAGCACATAGCCCAGCGAGGTGAAGGTCGTCGCCGTCACGAAGAAGAACCCCAGCGAGGCGGCGAATAGGACGAGGGCACTGCGCGGCATTGCAACTCCTGCGGGCTCCGTCCGGGTGGAATCGCCGGACCGACACGCCGTGCAGGCTCTCATGCTGCGGCTGCACACTCTTGATGATCGGCGCCTAGATAGTTGATCGCGGCGCAGGGACAAGGGAGTTGGGCTATGCCTGGCCGAAGAGCGGCTATGCCTCGCCGGGTCCGCTCAGGCCGAACTTGTCGAAGCCCCGGGCGGCGTGGCGCCTGGCCTCCCATCCTTCGACAGGCTCAGGATGAGCGGGGTGTGGGAGGTGAGGCCGCTTTTATGAATGAAAGGAACGCGCCGGCCTCGCAGCCGGCGCGTTCCTTCAAGACCAACGGTGCGGCCCGATTGGCTTTCGCTCAGAACTTGTAACCGACCGAAAGGATCACCTGACGCGGCGGGATATAGGTGTCCATCACCTGGGCGCTGCCGTAAGGGTCCGAGAAGCGCGAGTTGATGCCGTTCTTGTCGAACAGATTGATCGCGCGCAGCGTGATGTTGGTATTGGTGCCTTCCGGCTCGTACTTCAGCATTGCGTTGACCTGGGTGTACGAGGGGGTGAGGTCCACGTCGCCCTCGTTGAACAGGCGGTACTGGTACTTGCCGCGATAGATCAGCTGGGCGCGGGCGGTCAGTTCGCCGGGGCCGACCTTGCCGTTCCAGGTGGCCGCCACGTTGCCCTGCCAGCGCGGCAGCTTGGGCACGCGGTTGCCCTTGATGTCCGCACGCGCGGCGTCGCGGGCGAGCAGGGCGGGGTAGAAATTGCTCCAGAACAGATAGTCGGGATAGCCCGCGGCATTCTGGGCATTGGCGGCGTTGTTGGGGTCGAGCGCGAGGTAGTGCGAGGTGAACTCGCCTTCGAGGTACGACATCGAGGCATCGAAGCGCAGCCCCTCCGTCGGGATGTACGAGCCTTCCAGTTCGAGGCCGTAGACCCGCGCCTTGGGGGCATTGCTGATGCCCTCGCCGTAGAGGATGGGGTCTTCCTCCAGGAACTGCATGTTCCTGTAATTGTAGAGGAAGGCCGATCCGTTGATCTGGAGCGTGTCGCCCAGGAAGCGGTTCTTGGTGCCGATTTCGAAGGAATCCACGGTTTCCTGCTTGTAGGTCGGCAGGACCGCATAGCTGTTTCCGGTCGAGGCGGCGGAGTTGATGCCGCCCGGCTTGAAGCCGCGCGTCCAGCTGGCATAGACCATGTTGGCGGGCGTGATCTGGTAGTCGAGCGCGACTTTGCCGGTCCAGGCATCGCCCTTGCGTCCGCCGGTCGAGCTGGGCTGGAGATAGGCGCCCGAAGTCTGGCCCGAGGCGCCGCCCGACATCGAATCGAACATGCCGGTCGCCTTGTCGTGGTTGTAGCGCACGCCGGCCGTCAGCTTGAGCTGGCTGGTCAGGCTATAGGTGCCCTGCGCGAAGAAGGCATAGAGATCGCGCTTGATCGTCGAGAGTTCGGCATATGTCAGGCTGGATACGAGCGGATCGTTCCAGGCGGTGTTCGTGGGCAGGGCTTCCTGGAGGAAATTGTCGTCGTCGCTGCGGTATTCGTTGACGTACTGGCTGTTCGACGAGTGGAGATAGACGCCGCCGAGCACCCAGTTGAACGGGCCGGTGCCGTTGGAGGTCAGGTTGATTTCCTGGCTCCAGCTCTTGGTATCCGATTCCCACAGCGGAACGTGGTCGTAGGCGACCCCGGTGAAGCTGATCGGGTTGTAGGTCTGGGCATAGAACAGCGCGGTATCGAGCCCGTCCGCGTCCCAGGCCTGTTCGGAGTGGAGCTTCTGGTAGCCGGTGATCGACTTGATCGTGGCGAAAGGCGTCTCCCACTTCACGACGCCGGTATAGAGCTGGGTCTTCACCACCGACCTTCCGGGATAGTCCTGGGTCAGTTCGCGCGGGTCCGGGTTGGGGTCGAGGATGTTCTTCTGCGCCGGGCCGTTGGTGTTGCTGGTGAACTGCACGGTGTTCAGCACGATCGAGAAGTTGGAGGCGGGCTGCCACTTGGCGCCGAGCCGCCAGCCGGTCTCGTCCTGGTCGTCGAGGTCGTACTTGCGGGTGCCGGGCACTTCGGTGGCGTGGGCATAGCCGTCGTGCTTGGTGAACTGGAAGGCGCCGCGTACCGCCAGGGTATCGGAAAGCGGCACGTTCAGCGCGCCCGAGCCTTCCATGTAGTTGTAGTTGCCATACCCGGCGTTGACGTTGCCGCTCACGCTGTCGGTGCTCGGCTCGATCGAGACGACGTTGATGGTGCCGCCGGTCGATCCCTGGCCGAACAGGGTGCCTTGCGGGCCGCGCAGCACTTCCACTTGCGCGACGTCGATGAAGGCCGCGCTCGCGGCGATCGAGTTGAAGATATAGACGCCGTCGATGTGATAGGAGACGCCCGGCTGGGTATTGGTGTTCTCCGGCGTTTCCGAACCGACACCGCGAATGGTGATGATGCGCTCGCCGCCGCCGCTCTTGGCGACGACGAGGCCGGGAACCGTGCCGTTGAGGCCAGTGATGTCGTTGATATTGGCGGCCTTCAGCGTCTCGGACGTAATCGCGCTGACGGAAAGCGGCGCCTGTTGCAGGCTGACGTCGCGGCGCTCGGCAGTGACCACGATATCGGTCAGGCCTTCGGCCGGCGCGGCGGCGGCGGTTGCCGCTGCGGCAGCCGCGTCCTCGGCATGCGCGCTGGCCGAAGCGAATGCGAGAAGGGAGACGCTCGAGGCGAGCGCGTAGGCAATTCGTGACGTGCTGATCATGGTAGCTCCCCGGACAAAGTCAGACCGTTCCCGGTTGCGCGGCTCGTTTGTGGATTGGCCGCTTGCCGGAAAATCTGGCGCGGGGCGGGGGCGGGGTCTTGTGCATTTGCGAATAAGTACTTGATCGCTGTGTCACATGGAGATCGCCGGGCACGATGGAAAGTCCCGTTTTCGGCGGTATTTTCCGGTTAACGCGGATCGGGACGAAGCCGCAGGATCTTTCGCGGTGCAAAACGATTGCGCCGAGGACGCCTGTCGTCAGCAGGCGGTGAGCGTGACGACAAGACCCTGTGCCTGCGGCGGGGCAAGTGCCGGATGGGAAGTTCGGGCGCGCGCCTCCCGCAAGGCGAGCGCCGCCGCGTGAGGGCCGGTTTGCGACGGGTTTGCGAATTGCCAACCGATTCGACTGACAAACTGTGAAATCCCCGCTCAACGGCCTTGCCATGGCCGCTTTCGCTGCGGCATGACGGATGCGTGCTTTCGCAGAAAACCCGCTACGCCATTCGCGCCATGCAGCATCTTGCCGACCACTACGGTCAAGGCCCGATCCAGCTTGCCCAGATCGCGGAAGCACAGAACATTCCCGCCAAGTTCCTGACCACGATCCTGTCGGAACTCAGCCGCTTCGGCATCGTCGATTCCCAGCGCGGCAAGGACGGCGGCTATCGGCTGGCGGTTTCTCCGATCGACATCACCTATGGCGACCTGATCCGCCTGATGCGGGGATCGCTTGCCCTGGTGCCCTGCGCCAGCCGTTTCGCGCACGAGAAGTGCAAGAACTGCCTCGAGGAAGAGAATTGCCGCACCCGCGCGCTCATGCTGGAAGTGCGTGATCGCACTGCGGAACTGCTCGATGGGGTGCGCCTGTCCGACCGCATCGACCCCGTGCCCGCGCAGGCCGACAGCCAGAACTGAGCGCGCCGAGCAGATCGGGCCGCGATGGCCTCTGCGTAATCGATTAAAAAAGCAGGATAATATTCGATCGCTTGAGCGGGCGCGAATTCCTGCGCGCTCGAAATTGCCGAACCTCTCGAAGGGAGAAGGCACATATCGCTTCGGCGTAAAAAGATTTTGCTTTGCCGCGAAAACCAGAAACTTTCGGCTAGGCATATTGTCAACTTTTTAAGTTGAGAATACGAAGGCGTGGCGGCAGGGAAAGGCCGTGCTCGAAAGGGAAGATTCGCCATGTCTCAACCGTCAACGGATCATCAGAGATCGGGCCATCAGGTTTCCAGAGATCCGGGCGCCAGCAGTTCCGGCCCCAACAACTCTTCTAACACCAATGGCCGGGCAGCGCCGCTTCAGGTGGTGGCCGAAGCCCTGGACCACATGCGCTACGGCGTCATCCAGCTGACAGTTCACGACGGCAAGCTGGTGCAGCTCGACATCACGGAACGGCGGCGCTTCGCCTCGTAAGGCGCGCGCAAGCCCGGGACCATACCCGACCACAGGCCGACAGACCGGACCACCGGATGTGAAGCCCTTCAATTGAAAAGTTCGACCAGAAAGTTCGATCAGGGTTCGAACCCAAAAAGGGGGATTTCATGAGAAAGATCATCCGAGGGCCGCTACCGGCCCCGCTTCCGCTCGCCTGCCTGACGTTCACGATCGCCCCGCTGATGCTGGCCGCGAGCCCGGCCACGGCGGCAGAGGCGGCCGCAGAGCCTGCGGCGCCGGCGGCAAATGCTCCCGCGGATGCCGCTGACACGGCCGAACAGGATTCGCCGACCTCCATCGGCACCGGCGCCCACGATCGCGGCGGTGAGATCCTCGTCACCGCGCGTCGCCGCCAGGAATCGAGCCAGGAAGTGCCGCTGGCGATCTCGGTGGTCGGCGGGGAGCACATCGATTCCACCGGCTCCTTCAACGTGGGCCGTCTCCAGCAGTTGACGCCTACCCTGCAGTTCTATTCGTCGAACCCGCGCAACACGGCCGTGAACATTCGCGGCCTCGGTGTGCCGTTCGGCTTGACCAACGACGGCATCGAGCAGGGCGTCGGCATCTATATCGACGACGTCTACAATTCGCGCGTGGCCTCCGCCACGTTCGACTTCCTCGACGTCGCCCAGATCGAGGTGCTGCGCGGGCCGCAAGGCACGCTCTACGGCAAGAACACCACGGCAGGCGCGATCAACATCACGACCAACCAGCCGACCTTCGATTTCGAGGGCAAGGCCGAAGTCTCGATCGGCAACTACAACTTCAAGCAGGCCAAGGCCGCCGTTTCCGGCCCGCTGACCGACAAGCTGGCGGCGCGCCTGGCGATCTCTTCCACCGACCGGCGCGGCACGATCCGCAACGTCACCACCAACCAGTGGATCCAGAGCCAGGACAATCTCGGCCTGCGCGGACAACTGCTCTGGCAGCCGAACGAGGATCTGGCGATCACCCTGGCGGGCGATTTCAGCACGCAGGATGCCAATTGCTGCGGTTCGGTCTATGTCGGCACCGGCCTCACCCAGCGCGCGCTCAACCGTCAATACGCCGCGCTTGCCGCCGCGCAGGGCTATGTGCCGCCCAGCACCGATCCTTTCGATCGCCGCACCGACCTCGACACGCCGCTCAAGGCCAAGAACAAGATCGGCGGCGCCTCGCTGCGGGTGAAGTGGAACCTGGGCGAGGGCGAACTGACCTCGATCACCGCCTGGCGCTTCTGGGACTGGGATCCGTCCAACGACCGCGATTTCACCGGCCTGCCGATCGTGGCGCTCTCGCAGAATCCCTCGCAACAGGACCAATATACCCAGGAGCTGCGCTACAACTATAGCAGCGACAAGATCGATTTCGTGGTCGGCGCCTTCGGGTTCTACCAGCGCATCGACACCCAGGGCACGGAATCGCAGGGCTCGGCCGCCAGCCGCTGGAGCATCGCGCCTTCGAATGCCCTGTCGAACGATCCCTCGGTGCTGAACGGGCTCGTCGCCTACAATACGCAGTATCTCAAGAACACCAGCGCGGCGCTGTTCGGGCAGCTCAGCTGGCATCTCACGCCGGAGCTGACGCTTCAGCCGGGCGTCCGCCTGAACTACGACAAGAAGGAAGGCTATTACCAGCGCCGCGTCTTCGACGGACAGGGCAACGAACTGCTGCTGGGCCAGCCCTCCTACACCGCGCGCCAGACGGCGCAGCTCGCGATCTATACCCCGCAGGACATCTCGCCCGAGTTCAGCGACTGGAACTTCAGCTACGATTTCAACGCCAGCTACAAGATCACCCCGGACGTGCTGGTCTATGCGACTTATGCCAAGAGCTTCAAATCGGGCGGCATCAACCAGAACGGCGTTCCGGTGGATGCGCAGAACAATCCGATGCTGGCCTCCGCCACGGTGAAGCCGGAATCGGTCCACAATTATGAGTTGGGCATCAAGACCCAGTTCTGGGATCGCCGCGCCACCTTCAACCTCTCGATCTTCCGTACCGACATCGGCAATTATCAGGCCAATGTCTCCAACGGCCAGTACGGCGTGCTGCGCGGCTACCTCGCCAATGCGCAGAAGGTGCGTTCGCAGGGCGTGGAATGGGACTTCTCGGTCCGTCCGAGCGAGCGCTTCAACGCCTACGTCAATGGCGCCTATACCGACGCCACCTACCGCAAGTTCACCGACGCGCCGTGCCCGCCGGAGCTTTCGGGCGGCACCGTCGCAACCGGCACGCAGGTTCCCGGCGCTCCCGGCGTTCCGGGCGCGCTCAGCCCGGCCAACTGCAACATTTCGGGCCAGCGCCTGCCGGGCGTTTCGAAGTGGTCGTTCTCGTTCGGCGCGGAAGTGAACAACCCCGTCACCCTGCTCGGCCAGGAGGGCGAAGTCTACTTCGGCTATGACGGCAGCTACCGTTCGAACTTCTCGTCCAACCCTTCACCTTCGGCCTATACCTGGATCGACGGCTACAGCCTCTCGAACTTCCGGCTCGGCTTCCGGGCGGAAAGCGGATTTGACATCTACGGCTGGGTCCGCAACGCTTTCGACGAGAACTACTTCGACCAGCTTTTCGTCGGACCGGGCAACACCGGTCTGATCGCAGGGCTTCCCGGCGATCCGCGCACCTGGGGCATGACCGTCCGGTACAGCTTCTGATCCCCGCAATTTCTGGAACAGGGAGGACAACCTCATGTTCGATCTCGGCATAAGTCTTGGGGACATCGTGCCCTTCATCATCGTCGGATTTGCGGCGCAAGTCATCGACGGTGCCCTGGGCATGGCTTTCGGCGTCATCTCCCAGACGATGCTGGTCAGCGTCCTGGGCGTGGCCCCGGCCGCTGCCTCGGCCACTACCCACCTCGTGGAGATCTTCACGACGGGTGCTTCCGGCGCGAGCCATATCGTCCACCGCAACGTCGATTGGGGGCTGTTCAAGCGGCTGGTCCCCTTCGGCATCGCAGGCGGCGTTCTGGGGGCCTATGCGCTCTCCAATATCGATGCCTCTCTCGCGCGGCCTTATATCATGCTCTATCTGACGGGCATCGGCGTCTACCTGCTGATCAAGGCGATCCGCATGTCGAAGCCCCGCTTCGAGGATCCGCGCATGACTCGCCCGCTCGCCCTGGCCGGCGGTTTCCTCGATGCCGCCGGCGGCGGTGGCTGGGGGCCCGTCGTCACCTCGAACCTGCTGGTGCAGGGGGGAGATCCGGCCAAGGTGATCGGTACGGTGAATACGGCGGAGTTCCTGCTGGCGATGTCCATCTCGATCTCGTTCATCGCTACACTGGGCTTCAGCGCCTTCGGTGCGGCGACGATCGGCATGATCGTGGGCGGCGTGGCGGCAGCGCCCTTCGGGGCCTTGCTGGCGAAGCGGGTGCCGCCGCGTGTCCTGCTCTTCGCCGTGGCCCTGGTGCTGATCGCCACAAGCGTCTTCAGCATCGCCAAGGCGTGGGATCTGATTCCCGGGATCTGACTTTCGAATCGGAGGCGAATCACCGCCAACCGACGCAATTTCGGGCCGGAGCGACCACCAGTCGCTCCGGCCCGAATGGCATTGGCGCAGCGAGAGAGGAAAGCACCGCTTCCGAACCCCGCAGGAAACGGACATTTTTTTGAAAGAAGTCATTTTTTTGAAATTAGCGTGTTGACCGAATCATATGCCCCGCTTAGAGGGCCTCTCACCGCAGCGGACCATCTGGTTGCTACGGTCGCCAACAGAGACGGACAGCTTGTTCCCCCATCGCAAGAAAGCGGGGA
>NZ_BLJH01000017.1:0-124847 GCF_009811895.1 Novosphingobium sp. TCA1
TCGTGCATCGGTGTAGCTGGATAAAATGGAGAAAATTGTTCGATGAAGTTGAAAAGTTGGCCGGTGAGGCGATCAGGCTCGCGCGCCTGCATTCTGTCTGAGGAGCGGCGGCGCGGGAATCAACCGTTGGTATAGGCGCTGGTATGGGGCCTTCCCGCCTTCACGGCAGTTTGAGCCGGTCTCCTGCGGCGACCGCGAAGCTTGTTGTGCAGCGCAGTAAACATCGGTTCGCCGCAAGAAGCGCTCGAACTAACGGCAGCGGCAAGGGCACTAACAAGGGCGTTCATGTAGCCGAAAGGTAGATCTGAACACCCATGTCATCCCTAGTGTTCAAATGCAGCAGAGATGCCGCACATCATGCAAGACGAGACAAGGGGGCTTGGATCGCTGAAGACGCCAAATTCGGCGCGGCGGTCTGATGAAAAACTGCGATTACGCAGGCCCTATTGGTCAAGTTTGGAGGAGTAACGCGATGAAGATCAATTCCAAAAAATCCAAAGTTCTCCTGCTTTTGGCCCTGATCGGCGGAACCGCTTCGGGCACAGTTGCCGCGCAGACGGAAGAACAGCCGCCGGAAGCAGACGTTTCGGCCACCGTATATGGCTCGCGCCCGGCCGATCAGGCCGAGATGACCGAGGGCCCCGAGGTCAAGGGCATCATCTCCGCACGCAGCGGCGACAGGATGCAGGTCACCGCGGCGGATGGCAGCAAGTCGGTCGTCGCCATCAACGACGCCACCAAGATCAAGGCCAGCGGCGGCCTGTTCGGCCTTGCCAGCAACAAGCTGGCCGCAACCCAGCTGCTCAACGGCCTGCCGGTTACCGTCAAGACCCTGCAATCGGGCGACGGCCTGCTCGCCAGCCAGATCAATCTTCAGAACAAGGATCTGAAGACTGCGTCGATGATCCACAACGGCACCGACCAGCGCTTCGCGGAACAGACCGCCGCGACCGAAGCCCTGCGCGGCCGCATGGGCGATATCGACCAGTACAACGTGAAGAGCACGACGAACGTGAACTTCGACACCGGCAAGGCCGTGCTTTCGCCGCAGGCCAAGCAGGACCTCTGCGCCGCCGCGACTTCGGCGGAAGGCATGGACAACGCCCTGCTGCTCGTCGTGGGTTACACGGACTCGACGGGCACCCCCGAAATCAACCAGGTGCTCAGTGAAAAGCGTGCGGGCAGCGTGGTGAACTATCTCCAGCAGGCCTGCCACTGGAAGCCCTATCGCATGCTGACCCCCACCGGCATGTCCGAGGCGGATCCGGTAGCGGATAACGAGACTTACGAGGGCAAGGCGCAGAACCGCCGCGTCGCCGTGAACATCCTGGTCAGCAAGGGCCTGGACGGTCTCTGAGGAAAAAAAAGGGGGCGGCCTTTGAGCCGCCCCGCCAGTCCGAAACGAACTGGAGCGGCTGATCCGAACCGGATCAGCCGCTCTATTAGTATGATCAGAAGTTGACCGTTGCGCCTACCGCGATCTGGCGGCCCAGCGAGTCGTAGCGCGCCGAGAGCGTGTTGCTCCGCGACAGGCCGTAGTTGTAGGAGTTTGGCAGCAACGGCGGCAGCTTGTCGAAGATGTTGTTGGCCGAGATGCGGAACGAATAGGCCTCGTCGACGCGGAAGGTCAGGGCGAGATCGAAGTAGTTCTGCGCGCCGATGCGGTAGAACGTCTCGCGCTCGCTGCTTTCGCTCCAGCCCAGTGCCGGATCGCCCGAGTTGCTGACGTTGGTCAACGGGCCGACATAGCGCCAGTTGAACGAGGCGTTGAAGAAGCGGTTGTCGGTGGTGTAGGTGGCGCGAAGGCTGTGGGTCCACTTGGGGATCAGCTGGCCGCAGGGTCCGCCGTAGTAACCGGCACAGTTGTACTTCGCCAGGATCGGCGAATCCTGACCGCCCGCCAGCGTGGTAAGCGAACCCGCGAAGTCGAGCGACAGGTTGCCGTACTTGCCGAGACCGGTCGTGTACTGACCCTGGAAGTCCCAGCCGTGCGACTTGCTCTTGTAGTAGTTGGTGGTGCCGCCGCGGATATAGCCCGTGGTCGGGTTGGTGCCGGGGTTGCTGGAAAGCGTGCCGTCGGCATTGCGCACGAACATCGAGCAGAAGAAGTCGCTGCCGGTCTGGAGACAACCGTTCGAGAAGTAGTCGTAGTCGTTGTACCCGATCGAATCGTCGAGATCGATCAGGAAGCGGTCGACCGAAACCACGAGGCCGGGGAGGAAAGAGGGCTTCAGCACGACGCCGAAGGTCTTGGTATAGGCCGTCTCCGGGTTGACCGTATAGCCGCCGCGGCGAACCGTGCAGCCGATGTCGGTCGGGCAGACCAGGGTCGGGCTGCCGTAGAGGCTGTCTGCCAGACCCGTGGCGGCGCAGACTTCGCGCGAGGCCGCCGGAGCGCCGTAGACCGGGATCTGCTGGCCGTTGGCACCCGTGGTATAGGTTACCGTCGGTGCGCAGATGTCGTTGTAGGTCGTGTTGATACGGTCGTAGCTGATGTTGGAGCCCTGATAGGCTTCCACCACCGTCGGTGCGCGCTGGGCCTTGTTGATCGAGCCGCGGAACGTGATGTCCGAAATCGGCGCCCAGATCGCCTCGGCCTTCCAGGTCGAGAAGGTATCGGGGTTGGAGCTGTACTTCGACAGTCGGAATGCGCCGTTGAACTGAAGCAGATCCGCGAAGGGCTTATGTTCGATGATCGGAACCTGAAGCTCTACGTTGCCTTCCCAGACATGCTGCGAAAGGTTGCTGTCCGATCCGCCGTTGTTGGTGCGCCAGACGTCGTCGGCATAGCTCTTCAGCTTGTCCTGACGGAATTCCGCACCCAGCGCGATCGCCACGCCCTGTTCGGCCCAGGGGGACTGGATCCCGTAAGTGCCGAGATCGCCCTGAACGGTCGCCACCGCGTTATAGAGGGTGTTGATCGTGGTGGAGGTGCCGAAGCCGCCGTCGGTCAGGTAGTCGTAGAGCGCCTGGCTGTTGGTGGTCGAATTGGCGCTGAAGGCGTCGAAGGGAAGGCAGCCGTCCGCGGTGCCGCTGGCGCATTGCAGCTGGCCGTTCACGCTGACCACGTTGAGCGCGTTGTTGACGCGGTCGTAGTCGGGCTGGCCCCAGGTCATGTCCATGCGGTTGCGGGCGTAGACGCCGCCGACGTCATAGCTCCACCCCTGCGCGAACTGGCCGCGCACGCCTGCGGTCGCGCGCAGGCCCTTGTTCAAATAGACGTCCTCGATATCCTTCACGTTGCTGAAGCGATAGCGCACGTCGACCGGTGCCAGCGTCGAAGTACCGGCATCGGCGCCGCAGATGGTCTGCGCCTGCGAAGCCGACATGAGCGGATTGTTGCAGTTGACGTAGTAGGGCGAATTGCCGTCGCCATAGGAACTGGGCGCGAAGACGCGGGCCGGATAGGGGTTGGTCGAACGGTCGCGGAACCACATGACGCTGCCGTAGAGTTCGGCGGCGTCGGACAGCTCGAAGGAAGTGAAGCCGCCGGCATTCCAGCGCTTGTCCTCACGCTGGAACGAGTAGCCGTCATAGGGATTGGCGGCCATGGCATCGCTGTAGGGGACGAGCGTGCGCGAGCCGTCGGGGTTGTTGACGTACTGGTTGCCGCTGGCTGCTCCCGCGCGGGGCGAGATATAGCCATACGGCGTGTAGGTGGAAGTCGTGCAGGTGAGCGGGCCGTCCTTGACCGCTTCGACGAGCTGGCAGCCTGCGGTTTCGCGGGCGGAATAGGGCACCAGCGCCGCTTCGCGGTAGTTGACGTAGCCGCTGATGTGGAAGCGGTCGTCGAACAGCTTCTTGCCGAAGGTCAGTGACAGGTCGGCGCGGCCGCCGTCGGCGCTGGTGCCGCGTGCGGGCTGGTCGAACCCGTACTGGCTGGTGACGTCCGAAATCAGCGTGCGCTTGTTCTTGTGCAGGTAGAAGTTGTAGTTGCCGTTGAGCTGCAGACCTTCGAAGTCGTCATCCATGATGAAGTTGACGACACCGGCAACCGCGTCCGAACCGTAGACCGCCGAGGCGCCGCCGGTCAGCACGTCCACGCGCTTGATCAGCGACGTCGGGATCATGTTGGCGTCGATGCCGTTCATGGTGCCCACGCGCTTGCCGTCCACCAGGACGAGCGTGCGTTCGAAGCCGAGGTTGCGCAGCTTGATGCGTTGGCGACCGTCGGAATCCTGGTAGTTCTGCTGGCTGTCCGGTGCGATCTGGGGAATGCGGTTGAGCACTTCCTCAATGTTCACCGCAGCCTGCGCGCGGATGGCATCGTTGGTGACCGAGACGATCGGCGCAGCTGCCGTCGAGTTCGGACGGTTGATGCGCGAGCCGGTGACGACGATCGAGCCGCCGGAAGCGCTGGCGGCGCCTGCAGCATCATCCGGCGCATTGTCCTGCGCCAGAGCCGGGGTGGCGAGCCCGCTGATACAGGTCGTCGCCAACAACAACTTCGTGATATTCCTCATTCGTTGACCCCTTACTTCCCTGGTGATGGTTTTGACTTGGTATTGAACTGGTCAATCAAGACGCACGCGTCCCGCTTCCGGCGCCGGTAGCGCCGGGAAACTGGTCTTTTCCGTCAGCCTCGATCAGGCGCGATCAGGCGCGGCGCAGGCTGCCGGCCGGTTGCACGCGGGTGCGGCCGTTCGCGTCGGTCACGGCGTAAGTGAAGCCCGGCAGGATGGAGAAGGCGCCGACCTTGCCGTTCCGGTCGATCGCCAGGAAGGCCACCTGGGCGTCCTTCACCGCTTCGCCGCGCAAGGCGACGATATGCTCCACGGCTTCGCGGCAGGCCGCCATGGCCGACATGCCCATGCGCATGGAGCCGACCACGCGCGCCGCGCCTGCGATACGGGTGACTTCCTCTCCCACCCCGGTTGCAGTGGCCGCGCCGACACCCGGCTCGACCAGCAGTCCGCAGCCCGCCTGGGGCGAATCCCCGACCCGGCCCCGCAGCTTGAAGGCCATGCCGGAGGTGGTGCAGGCGCCTGCCAGCCTGCCGTCCGGGCTCCGGGCGAGAATACCAATGGTATCATGATCGAGCGCCGTGCCGCGCTGGTTCTCGATATTGGCGACGGGCTTGTATTCGGCCTTCTTGAGCCACTCCCGCCAGGCCGCTTCGGCTTCCGGCGTGAGCAGGTTCTGCGATGGAAAGCCCTGTTCCCGCGCGAACTGGGCAGCGCCTTCGCCTACCAGCATGGTGTGCGGAGTGCGGTCCATCACCCGGCGAGCCACGGAGATGGCGTGGACATAGCCTTCCAGGCCGGCGACCGCACCGGCATGCCCACGGTCGTCCATGATGATGGCGTCGAGCGTGACGTGGCCGTCGCGGTCCGGGTAGCCGCCCAGGCCAACCGAGTGATTGGTCAGATCGGCTTCAGGCACTTTCGCGCCTGCCTCTACCGCATCGATCAGCGTGCCGCCTGCTTTCCAGGCGGCGTAGGCAGCGGCATTGGCCGCGGCGCCGAAGTCCCATGTCGAGACGACAAGAGCGGTATCGGCGGTACTGCTTGCTGCTAGCGGTGCGGCGCGCGCCGTTCCAGCTGCGACCGTTCCGGCCAAGGCAAGTCCCAAGGTATCACGACGCGAGATTCCCATGCCCATTGTTCCCCGACCCGAAGGTCCCGTCGATTTTCATGACCGGCATGCCCTTCCCAAAGCCTGCCCTGCAACAAAGCTGTCATAGGTATTAAATAAATACAATTCAAAAAATCAAATTGGCATTACATTTTTGCGCCATTCGTCGGAATATGTCGCTAATTGGTCTCATGCGGTCCAGGCGAGGCGAGGTTCGGCGGACCGGGCGGCCATGGCCTTCCCGGTCCTGCGGATCCTCAGCCCTGCCGCGGCGGGCGGTTGCGCGGGTCCTGACCGAAGGAGAGTTCGGGCACGTTCTGCATGTGGAAGGTCAGGCGCCCGCCCTTCATCAGCTCTTCATGGCTGATCCAGCAGCGGTCATGGCGCTGGCCGTTCCATTCGACGCGGCCGTAATAGGGCCGGTCGGAACGGTTGCCCGGAGCGCTCACGATCAGTTCGCGGCCGTTGCCGAGCCGGACGCGCGCCTCTTCGAACAGCGGACTGCCGAAGATGTAGATCCCGCTGACCGGATCGACCGGATAGAAGCCCAGCGCCGAGAGTACGTACCAGGCGCTCATCTGCCCGCAGTCGTCATTTCCGATCACGCCTGCCGGACGGGCGCGGTACATGAGCGCCAGGAGGCGGCGGACCGTGGCCTGCGTCTTCCAGTGCGCGCCGGTCCAGGCGTAGAGGTAGGCGACGTGATGCGAGGGTTCGTTGCCGTGGGCATATTGGCCCACCATGCCGCTGATGTCCGGCGGGGCGTTCTTCGGCAGCGTCGAGGGCGCATTGAACAGTGCGTCGAGCTTGGCTTCCAGCGCTTCGGGGCCGCCCATGGCCTCGGCCAGGCCGTACACGTCGTGCTGGTTGAGGAAAGTCGCCTGCCAGCCGTTGCTTTCGGTAAAGTCGCGCCACTTGTCGGAATGGCCGAGTTCGACCGGATCGTAGGGCTCCGTCCAGGAACCGTCGTCCAGGCGGGGCCGAGCAAAGCCGGTGGCGGTGTCGAAGACGTTCTTCCAGTTGCCCGAGCGGGCCTTCAGCCTTGCGGCGTCGTCGGTGGCCCCCGCCGCTTTCGCGATCTTTGCGGCGGCGTAGTCGTCATAGGCATATTCCAGCGTGCGGCTCACGCTTTCGAAGACCTTGTCGGCCGGAACGTAGCCCTTGGCGTCGTAGGCCGGAATGCCGCGCGCATTGTCCTGCACGGGCATCGTGAAGTCGAACGAGCGCCTGCGGATATTGGGCCAGGCTTCTGCGTAGTTGCCGGGGATACCCTTGGCCATGGCTTCCGCCAGTACGGGTACGGAGTGCCAGCCCATCATGCACCCGGTCTCGACGCCCTGAAGCGGCCAGACGGGCGGGCCATAGGGGCTTTGCCTGGTCTGGCGGATGAGATCGGCCACGAACTGTTCGACCAGCGCGGGCCGCAGCAGCGTCTGCAAGGGATGGAATGCCCGGTAGGTATCCCAGAGCGAATAGGCGCTATAGGCCTTCTCGCCGGGCGCAAGCTGGTGGACCTTGCGGTCGAGGCCTATGGTGCGGCCGTCCACGTCGGAGAACAGCGTCGGACCGATGGCGGCGTGATAGAGCGCGGTCGCCATGATCGTGCGCTGTTCGGCGCTGCCGCCCGTCACCGAGACATGCCTCATTTCGTCGGCCCATGCTTTCGCGGCGGCCTGGCGGTAGGTATCGAAATCGAAATGGGTCGCCTCTGCTGCCAGATTGGCGAGGGCGCCTGCGACATCGACGGCCGAAACGGCGGTGCGCACCACGATCGGCGCGCTTCCGGCATCGTCGAAGTGGACTGCCGCCTTCAGGCGGCGGCCTTTGACCTGCGTGCTGCCAGCGGGCTGCGCGGCATCGTCGTCACCGAAGAAATCGATGCGGCTCGGCGGGCGCGAGAACTGCATCGCGAAATAGATATGGCGGCCCTTGGCCCAGCGGAACACCCGGCGCTGGCCGGTAAGCGTGCCGTCGGCTTCCAGCGTGAGCTGCGCGTCGTCGATCAGGGGATACTTGTCCGAGGAGTCCAGGACGAGGTGGGACAAGTCGATCAGCAGGTGCCCGTCGCCTGCCGGATAAGCATGGCGCTGGATGCCGCTGCGCAGTGTCGCGGTCAGTTCGCTGGTGACGCCGTTTTCAAGCTGGACGCGGTAGTAACCGGGCTCCGCCGCCTCATTTCCGTAGCGCAGGCGATAGCCTTCGTCCGGCCGGTCGAGCGGCCCCGGCTGGAGCCGTACTTCGCCACGGCAGGGAACGACGAGGACGTCCAGCATGTCGCCGATGCCGGTGCCGGAAAGATGGGTGTGGGAGAAGCCCAGCAGCGAGGCGTCGCCGTGATGGTAGCCAGAGCAGGTGTCCCAGCGCGCGGTGTCGGTGTCGGGGCTGAGCTGGACCATGCCGAACGGCAGTGTCGCGCCGGGGAACGTGTGCCCATCGCCGCCGGTGCCGATGAACGGATCGACCTTCACGGCCGGATCGGCCTGGGCGGCCAGCGCGCGCGTCGCGCCGGCGGGCACGGCGGCGGCCAGCAGCGCTAGGCGGCAGGTGCCCGACATCAGGTGGCGGCGACTCAGATCGGTCATCTCAGGCATCCCCTTATATGTAAAAGGACGGCGCCCGTCCCGCAGGAAGACCCTGAGGACGGACGCCGGCCCGTGTGCATGCAGATCATTGGTGAGGAGGAGAGGGACCTACACGCTTTTGCACGGGACTTAGAAGCTGAACTGAGCGGTCGCGGCGAAGACGCGGCCGTTCTTGTAAAAGGCCGTCGGCGCGCTCTTGCTGCCGCTATACGAGTAATAGGTGGAATCGAGCAGGTTCTGGGCGTTGGCCTGGACCGTGAAGTGGTCGTTGATCTTGTAGGAGATCGACGCATCCAACTGGTGGTATCCGTCGGTGGAATCCACCGAGTTCAGGCGGCCGATGCCGGTGAAGTAGTGGCTGCGCCAGTTCCAGCTCACGCGGGCCTGGAACGGACCCTTCTCGAAGTAGGGGATCACGTTGATCGTTTGCTTCGAGAGGTAGGGCAGGTTGAGGACGTTGCCGTCCGCATCGCGGCCGCCGCTCGCATCGGCGAAAGTGTAGTTGGTCAGAATGCCGAAGCCGCCCCAGATCGGGGTCTGGAAGCCCAGCGACACCCCGTTGACGGTCGCGTTCGAGGCATTGACCGGGCTGGAGACGATGTAGGTCTCGTTCTGCTGGGTCAGGTTGTTGAACAGGACCTGCTGGTTGGTGGTCGTGACGATGTAGGACGAGATCTCGCGGCGGAAATACTCGGCCGACAGCAGGGCGCTATGGCCGAAGTACCATTCTGCCGACAGTTCGTAGTTCGTCGAGGCATAGGGCTTGAGGTCGGGGTTGCCGCCGCCTGCCGTCAGCTGGGTGTCGTTGCGGCTGAAAGCGCCGGCCAGCTGGCCGTAGCGCGGGCGGGCGATGACCTTGGCGACCGAGCCGCGAACCTTGATCTGGTCGTTGACGTCCCAGCTTACGTTGATGCTGGGCAGGCCCTTGAGATAGTCGTTCTTCGCCCGGGTTGGCGAATAGCTGTCGGTCTCGGCCGTGTAGAGGAAATAGTCCGATACGTCCTGCGTATAGACCGCGCGGTAGCCCACGTTACCGCGGATCGGGCCGGTCTCGAAGTCCAGCTGGACATAGGCCGCTGCGGACTTTTCGCGCACCTTGAACGAGGTGCCCTCGTCAAGGCCGGTGTCGACGTAGAGGCCGTTCTCCAGCGTGTCGATCACGTCGCCGCTGCGCAGGGTCGCGAACTGGTTGGCGTTGCCGCCCGAACCCAGGCCGTTGAACAGGCCCGAGGGGGTCAGGGTGTAGTCGTAGTCCGCCATGCTGACCGGATCGGTCAGGTAGACCTGCGAACCCGTGGCCCTCAGGCTGTTGACGTGGTCGGATGCCTTCACGCCCATGCGCACGGCCTTGAAGAAGCCGTCCTCGACTTCCCACTTGGCGTCGAACTGGCCGTAGTATTCCTTGTCCAGCTGGCGCGAGGTGGCGATGCCGCCGATCTGGTAGGCGCGCACGGTGCTGCCGTCGGGCAGGGTGACGTCGCGAAGATCGGAACGGAAGAACGCGTTGGGGTCGGTCGGCGGGGTGGAGAAGTTCACCGAAGTCCGGTTCTGCCCGTAGCTGTAGCTGAAGGGCATGTTGGACTGCATGTTCATCAGGTATTCGGGGTTGGTGCCGCCCGTCGCCTTGGTCCAGCCCACATTGCCCGAAAGGGTCAGGCTGTCGGTAGCCTTCCAGCTTGAGGCGAGGTTGTAGCTGTCCGTCCGCACCTTGGTCTTGCGGTAGTTCATGTCCAGCTGCGAACTGGTGGAAGGCAGGTCGGTAGCGCCGAACGCGGCATCGGTGACCAGGCCGTTCGCGATCGTGGCCGATTCCAGCGAACCGGCAGCCCAGGTCGGCACGACATAGAGCGACTGGCTGAAGTTGTTGTAAGTGCCTTCGATGTGCAGCCCGGTGAGGTTGAACTCAAGCCGGTCGCTCGGCGCCCACTGCACGGCGAACTGGCCGCCGATACGCTCGCGGGTCTGCTTGAAGTAGGCGTGGTTGATGCCGTAGGGATAGCGGGCATTGGCCAGGTCGGCGGCGGTTCCGCCGGTGAGCACGGCATCGGGGTTGTTCAGCGTGACGTTGCCGGCGGCGTCGGTCGAGGTGAAATCCGAGCCGCTGTTGTAGCCGAAGTATTCCACACCGGCGCGGGCCAGCGAATCCCTGTCGTAAGTACCGGCGACGAGGATGCCGAAAGTGGCGCTGTCGTTCTTCCAGCTATAGAGCAGCGAACCGCGCGGATTGCCGATTTCGGAGCGGTCGTTGTAGCCGTAGCCGATCGAGCCGTTGATCGTGTTCTTGTCGAGATCGAGCGGCTTGCGCGTGCGCACGATCACCGTGCCGCCCAGCGAACCTTCGTCGATGCGCGGTTCGGGCGACTTGAACACTTCGATCTGCGAGACGATTTCGGGCGCCAGCAGCGAATAGTTGAAGGTGCGGCCGGTCACGTCGCCCGCATTGCCGCCCCAGTCGGCGGAAGCGATCGAATGGTTGTCGATCAGCACGCGGTTGAGCGCCGGATCGGTGCCCTGGATGGAAACGCGCTCGCCGATGCCGAACTGGCGATCGACGCTGACGCCCGGAATGTGGGAGAGGGATTCGGCGACGTTGCGGTCCGGGAACTTGCCGATGCCTTCGGCGGTGATGACATCCACCACTGCGTCCGCATCGCGCTTGACGTTGATCGCGTTGGTCAGTGCGCCGCGGATACCGCTGACGACGATCGCGTTCTGGTCGTTCTGCGCGGTCTGCTGTGAATTGTCCTGGGAATTATCCTGCGCAAGGGCGGGGGCGGCGAAGCCCAGGCTGGCGCTGGTCGCCAACAGCATGGCGCGTACAATTTTCATTATCTTTTACCTCATGACCCGAACCCGTGAGCGCGCTTCAGGCTTTGCGGAATGCGTGCTCGAAACCCTGCGAGGACAATGCCAATAAAATTCCAATGTCTCGGTTAAATGTCACCAAAATAGATCCGCATGTCCACCGTAAATTTTTTCTTGGCCGCGATCGGTGTGCGCGTTCGTAGGGATTTCGGGAGAAAACCGGATGTTTGATCGGTCCGGCTGTGTTCAGCACCAATGATGCGTCCGGCAGAACGGGATGGCATGACAAGCCAAAATATGTCCAATTCGCAGCAGTCCACTGCCAGGGCGAATCATCGGTGTGGATTGAGGGACTGCTTGAAAAGGGGCGGATGTGCTCGAAGTCTGTGTTGAAGATGCTGCTGGAATTGCTGCCGCCGTTTCAGGGGGCGGCGACCGGATCGAGCTTTGCAGCGCGCTGGCGCTCGGCGGCCTGACCCCGCCCCGTTCGCTCGTTCGCATTGCGGCGGAGGCGCCGATCCCGGTTCACATGCTCTGCCGTCCGCGAGAGGGCGATTTTCTCTACGACGCGCGGGAAGTCGCGCTGGTCTGCGATGACATCGATCTCGCGGCAGAAGCCGGGCTGGCCGGGGTGGTCATCGGCGCGGGAGGTGCGGGCGGGCTCGATCTCTCGGCCCTCGGGACATGGCTGGCACATGCCCAGCGCGCAGGTGCGGCGCGCGGCTCGCGTCTGTCGCTCACCTTGCACCGTGTCTTCGATTTGCTCGACGATATGGAAAACGGGCTGGAGCAGGCCGTGGCCATGGGGTTCGACCGTATTCTGACCTCGGGCGGAGCCGTTCGCGCCCCCGATGGTGCGGGCATGCTGGCACACCTCAATGAACTGGCGGCGGGGCGCATCGTGATCCTGGCGGGGTCCGGCGTCTCGGCAGAGGCCGTTCCGGTCTTGCGCAAGGCCGGGATCGAGGAGTTTCATGCCTCCTGCCGCCTTCCCGGCGTGCGGACGGGCGAATCGGGGCGGCTTGAGGAACTGGGTTTTCAGAAAGGCCTCCGGCCGATAACGGATGCCTCCGAAGTGGCGAGACTGAAGGCGGCCATTATGGATCGGTAGGCTTGTTTTCGGTGGAGGCTGCTGGGTCTGCGAATTAAAACGCAGCGAAAGTGCGAAACCAATTGCGCATTGCCCGGAGTTCGGGAATACCAATATAGAACTTATTCGATATTGGTAAGCAGATGCTCCCGCCCGGCGCGTGTTCGCCGCAGGAGCGGTGCGAAGGAGATCCTGCCGCAATGTCCGAAGCCGCGAATTCCACGCCGCCGATGGCTTCCCTGATGGCCCGCGAGGCCGCCGAAGCGCCTCAGGCCGTGCGCGCCTTCCTGTCGCGCAACCACGATGCGCTGGCCTCTCTCGCGCAGGACTTGCGCGACAATCCGCCCTCGGTGGTGGTGACGTGCGCGCGCGGATCGTCCGACAATGCGGCGACTTACGCGAAGTACCTGATCGAGACCCTGGCGGGCGTTCCGGTATCGTCTTCCGCGCTCAGCGTGTCGTCGGTGTTCGGCGCTGAGATGCAGCCGGGCCGCGTTCTCGTGCTGGCCATCTCGCAAAGTGGTCGCAGCCCCGACCTGCTCGCCGCCGTGGAAGCGCATCGGCGGGCCGGTGCCCGCGTCGTGGCGCTGGTCAATGACGAAACCGCGCCGCTTGCCGATCTGGCGCAATGGGTGCTTCCGCTCAGCGCCGGCGCCGAAAAGTCAGTAGCCGCGACCAAGTCCTACATTGCCTCGTTGGCCGGTGTCGCGGCGCTGGTTGCGCACTGGACGGATGATGCCGAACTGGGGTCCGCCCTGGCGGGCCTGCCGGAAACGCTGGAAGTGGCGGCGAGTACAGCGCCGTTTGATCTGGTTGCGGGCCTGTCGGCCGCGAACAATCTTTTCGTCATCGCGCGGGGCTATGGCTTTGCGGTGGCGCAGGAGGGGGCGCTCAAGCTCAAGGAAACCTGCGCGCTTCATGCCGAGGCCTATAGCGCTGCCGAAGTGCGCCACGGCCCGATGACGATCATCGACGAGGGCTTTCCGATCGTGGCTTTCGCGACATCGGATGCCAGCGGCGAGAGTGTGCGCGCGGCGGCCCGGGAGTTCGCCGGGCGCGGCGCGCAGATCCTCATGCTGGATGCCGCCGAGCCCTTCGGGAACGCCACGCTGGTCGCGCTTGCCGGCCATGCCGCGCTGGAACCGCTGCTGATGATCCAGGCCTTCTATCCGCAAGTGAATGCACTTTCGCTTGCGCGCGGTCTCGACCCGGACAATCCAGCCCACTTGCGCAAGGTTACCGAGACTCTCTGATGAAAATCGCCTTCGTCAACGGCAACGTCTATCTGGCGCGCGCATGGTCGCGCGGTGCCGTGGTGACCGTGGAAAACGGCAGGATCGTCCGCATCGAGCGCGGCGTTGACGCCGATGAGATCGTCGATCTCGAACGCGGCTGGCTGGTCCCAGGTTTCATCGACGTGCAGGTGAACGGCGGTGGCGGCGTCTTGCTCAACGACGCGCCCAGCCCGGAAGGCATAGCGACGATCGCCGCGGCCCACGCGCGTTTCGGCACTACTGCCATGCTGCCGACCCTGATCAGCGCCACGCCCGACGTGATCGCGGCGGGGCTCGATGCCACCGACGAGGCCATTGCCAGGAACGTCCCCGGCTGCATCGGCATCCACGTCGAAGGCCCCGTGCTCAATGTGCGGCGGCGCGGCATCCATTCCGAGGGCAACTTGCGCAAGCTGGACGATGCCCTTGTCGACCTGCTGATCCGCCCGCGGGCGGGCCGGGTGCTCTTCACCATCGCGCCCGAATATCTCGACGCCGATCAGGCCCGCGCGCTCATCGAGGCCGGGGTCGTGCTGGCGATGGGCCATTCCGACGCCGACTACGAAACCGCGCGCGCCGCTTTCGAGATGGGCGTGACCGGCGTGACGCACTTGTTCAACGCCATGTCGGCGCTGCATCATCGTGATCCCGGCATGGTCGGTGCGGCGCTCGAAAACCGGTCGGCCTGGTGTGGACTGATCGCCGACGGCTACCACGTCCATCCCGCCGTGATGCGCGTCGCCCTGGCGAGCCGTCCGCTCGACCGATTCATATTGGTCACCGACGCCATGCCCTGCGTGGGTTCCGACCTTGCGCGTTTCGAACTCGACGGCCGCGAGATTACCGTGGCCGAAGGGCGCTGCGTCGGTGCTGACGGCACATTGGCAGGGGCGTCGCTCGACATGGCGGGCGCCGTGCGCAATGCCGTGGACATGGCCGGGCTTTCGGTGGCGCAGGCGGTGGACATGGCGACGGTGCAGCCGGCGGAATTCCTGGGGCTGGCCTCGGAGCGCGGCACGATAGCAGCCGGGCATACCGCCGATTTCGTCCAGCTCGATCGTGCCATGGCACCCCAGGCCACCTGGATTGCCGGCGAACGGGTGTTTTGAAAGCGAATTACTGGGGACAAGCCAATCCGATGACTGCCTCCGTTTCCCCTACCATGACCGCCGATCAGCCGCTCACGACCGAACAAGATGTGGTCGTGATCGCCGCCCCGCTCGAAGGCTGGCTGGCGCCGCTTGAGGAAATTCCCGATCCGGTTTTCGCCGGAGGCATGCTGGGCGACGGTGTGGCGATCGATCCCACCGGCTCGGTCCTTCACGCGCCTTGCGCGGGCACAGTCGCCTCGATCGCCGCGACCGGCCATGCGGTGACGCTGCGCCTTGAAGGCGGGGCGGAACTCCTGGTTCACCTCGGCGTCGATACCGTTGCCATGGGCGGACGCGGTTTCACGCCGCTGGTGGTGCAGGACGAGCAGGTAGCCATGGGCGATCCCCTCGTGCGGTTCGATATCGACGCCGTAGTGACCGGCGCGGCGAGCGCGATGACGCCGGTATTGCTCCTCTCCAGCGAGGAATGGAGCTTGGAATCGAAGCGCGATCCCGGCCCGGTCAAGGTTGGCGAGACGGTTATGACCTTGTGCCGGGTTAGTGGGCAGGGCGCGGTAGCGACGGGATCTGCGTCATCGACGGGGGCGGAACTGGTCCGCGAGGTGCCGGTGCCCTTGCGGCACGGCATTCACGCCCGTCCGGCTGCGCGCCTGCGACAGGTCGCGACTGCATTCGATGCGGCAGTGCGCATCGAGATTGCAGGGAAGTCCGCAAGCCTGCGCAGCCCGGTCGGCGTTCTGGCGCTCGGCATCAAGCTTGCAGACCGCATTTCGCTTCACGCGCGCGGGGCGCAGGCGGCCGAAGTGCTCGATGCACTGGAAGCGTTGATCGCAAGCGGCATGGGCGAACTGGCCCAGGGCGACGAGCAGCCCGCGCCGCCCGTGCGGGAAGCCGTCTCCGCCCCGGCGATGCGCCGCGTCACGGCCATTGCGGCGGACGGTACGCTTGCGGGCGTGATCGCCGCGCCCGGTGTGGCGGTGGGGCAGGCTGTCCGCTACCGACAGGCCGAAGTGGCAATCTCCGAAGGTTCTGGCGATGCCGCGACCGAGCGGGCGCTCCTGGAGGACACCCTTGCGCAGCTTCGGGCAAGGATTGCGCGAGAGAGCGAAGGTGCGCCCGATCACGCCGCCTCGATCCTGGCGGCCCATGCGGTCATGCTGGAAGACGAAGACCTGCTCGCTGCGGCGCATGAGGCGATCGCAGGCGGCGAAAGCGCAGGCGCCGCATGGCGGCGGGCCATCGAGGCGCAAGTGGAACTGCTGCTGCGCTCCGGCGATGCGCGGCTTGCCGAGCGTGTGGATGACATGCGCGATCTCGAACGGCAGGTGCTTTGCGCGCTGACCGGCGACGAGGCCTCCGGTCTTGCATTGCCGGAGGACGCAGTGGTCCTTGCCGAGGATCTCCTGCCCTCGCAGCTCATGGCGCTTGATCCGCAGCGGCTGGCGGCGATCTGCCTGATCAACGGCGGGCCGACTTCGCACGTTGCCATTCTTGCTGCCGGGCTGGGCGTCCCGATGCTGGTGGCTATGGGAACGGGGCTCGATACGGTGGCGGAGGGCGCGAAAGTGGTTGTCGATGCCGCTGCCGCGCGTCTGGAAACCGGGGCATCGCAGGAGCGGATCGAAGGGGTTCGTGGGCAGCTTGCCGCGCAGGCGGCCCGCCGCGCCGCCGCGCTGGAAGCGAAAGGGCCGTGCCATACGGCGGACGGCAGCCGGATTGAGATCTTCGCCAATCTCGGCTCGCTGGCCGATGCCCGTCAGGCCATGGCGAACGGCGCGGAAGGCTGCGGATTGCTGCGCAGCGAATTCCTCTTTGTCGAGCGGGCGCAGGCGCCCGGCGCGGCGGAGCAGACGGAAACCTATCAGGCCATCGCCGATGCGCTGGAGGGCCGTCCGCTGATCGTGCGTCTGCTCGATATCGGCGGCGACAAGCCTGCGCCGTTCCTGCCGATGGCCGCGGAGGAAAACCCGGCATTGGGCCTGCGGGGCATTCGCGTGGGCCTTGCCCATCCCGAACTGCTCGAAGCCCAGGTCGAGGCGATTCTGCGCGTTCGTCCTTCGGGGCAATGCCGGATCATGGTGCCGATGGTCGCCAGCCTTTCGGAACTGCGCGCCGTGCGCGCGGTCGTGGAGAGCGTGGCAGCGCGGCTGGGCCTGACGGAGCCGGTTTCGCTGGGCATCATGGTGGAGACTCCCGCCGCTGCCGCGACGGCAGACATTCTCGCGCGCGAGGCGGACTTCCTGTCGGTGGGTACCAACGATCTCACGCAATATGCATTGGCCATGGATCGCGGCAACGCGGCCGTCGCCGCTGCCATCGACAGACTGCACCCCTCGGTCCTGCGCCTGATCGCGCTCACGTGCGAGGGCAGTGCGCGGCATGGGCGCTGGACCGGCGTGTGCGGTTCGCTGGCATCGGACCCGCTGGCGGTGCCTCTCCTGCTGGGCCTGGGCGTGGCGGAGCTTTCCGCGACCCCCGCGCAAGTGCCGGATATCAAGGCATTGGTCACTTGCCTCGATATCGAGAGCTGCCGCCATCTTGCCGCGCGCGCGCTGGAATGCGCTTCGGCCGCTGAGGTCCGCGAATTGGCGAGGGAATTTCTGAAGGAGCACGGGGCATGAGGCGGGTTCTCGAAACGTTGCAGCCGCTGGGCCGTGCGCTCATGCTGCCGATCGCGGTTCTTCCCGTGGCGGGGCTGCTGCTTCGCCTCGGTCAGCCGGACCTGCTCGACATCGCGCTGCTCAGCGCGGCGGGCGATGCGCTGTTCTCGCACCTCGGCCTGTTGTTCTCGATCGGCGTCGCGACCGGTTATGCGCGTGACGGCAATGGTGCGGCTTGCCTGGCAGGCATCGTCTGTTTCCTGGTCGCCACCGAAGGCGCCAAAGTGCTGATGCCGGTGCCGCCGGGGATCGATCCCGCGCTTTCCAAAGAGGCCTTCGCGGTGGCCGTTGCGGCCGCCAAGAGCCAGGCCATCGGCAGGCTCGACGTGCCGATCGGCATCATTTCGGGCCTTGTCGGGGGCAATTTCTACAATCGCTTCGCGGCGATGAAGCTGCCGGAATACCTCGCCTTCTTCGGCGGACGCCGTTTCGTTCCCATCGTCTCCGGCGTCGCCGGTCTCGCCATCGCCTGCGTCGTGGGCTTCGGTTTCCAGCCCATCGTCATCGGCATCGACGGGGTGAGCCAGGGGATCACCGGGCTCGGCGGGTTCGGCCTGTTCCTGTTCGGGCTGATCAACCGCCTGTTGCTGGTGACCGGCCTGCACCACGTCTTCAACAACCTCTTCTGGTTCGTCTTCGGCGACTACAACGGCGCCCACGGCGACATCCGCCGCTTCTTCGCAGGCGATCCGACGGCCGGACCATTCATGACGGGCTTCTTCCCGGTGATGATGTTCGGCCTCCCCGCCGCCTGCCTCGCGATGTACCGGGCGGCCCGGCCAGAGCGGCGCAAGGCCGTGGGCGGCATGTTCTTTAGCCTTGCGCTGACCTCGCTGCTGACGGGCGTGACCGAACCGATCGAGTTCAGTTTCATGTTCCTCGCCCCGGTGCTCTACGCGATCCACGCGGTGCTGACCGGTGGGGCGATGTGGCTGACCGATGCGCTGGGCATGCACCTGGGCTTCGGGTTCTCGGCAGGCCTGTTCGACTATGTGCTGAACTTCGGCAAGGCGACGCGCCCGCTGCTGCTGGTGCCTGTGGGACTGCTGTACTTCGCTGTCTACTACGCCGTCTTCGCCTTCGCGATCCGCAAGCTGAACCTCAAGACCCCCGGCCGCGAGGACGACGATCTCGCCGCACCCGCGCAGGCAGAGGCGTCTGTCGAGGAGACGCGCGGGCATGCCTATCTCTCCGCGCTGGGCGGCAGCGGCAACCTCGTGGAAGTCTCCGCCTGCACCACGCGCCTGCGCCTCATCATCGTCGATCACGGCGGGGTGGACGAAGCGCGGCTGAAGGCACTCGGCGCGCGGGGCATCGTGCGCCCTTCGGACAAGGCGCTTCAGGTGATCCTCGGCCCGGTTGCGGACATCGTCTCGGTGGAAATCCGCGAGGCCATCGCGGCGGGTCCTGCTGCCGCCACTCCGCCTGCCGCCTCGGTATCGGCGGCCGCCGAAAACGCGGCGAAGATGCAGCTTCCGGCGAACCTCGTGCAGGCGCTCGGCGGCGAAGGAAACGTGTGCGGTGTAGTGCGCTATGGCAACCGTCTCCGGGTAGAACTGGCCGATCCGGCAGCGATCGATGAAGCGGCGCTTGCTGTGGCAAGAGGCGTGCGCGCTGCTGCTAGGGCGGAAGGCGGCGTGGTCCACCTGCTGTTTGCGATGGCGGATCTCGACCGGATCGCGGCCTGAGCTTGTCAGGGCGCCTGCGTTTCGTCGAAAACGGCGAGGCCAACACGGGTCATTCGATCGACGATGCGCGGGCGCTGAAGCGTTTCGGCCATGTCATCTCGCACGATGTGGAACGCGCTGAGGAATGCCCTGTCTTCAGCGGTCAGCCCGGCTGGTGCGGCGGCATTCCCGTGCGGCGTGAACAGCGTGAGGATGGTCGGCTCCATGGCTGCCGTTTCATCGAGCCTTGCGCCGGTCAGCGCCCGCATCGCCGCATAGTCGGCCACCTGCCGCAAGTCCCGGTCCGCAATCGCCTCGCGGTCGATCAGCACTACGGAACTGACGATCTCGCGGCGTATCGACGCGGATAGCCGCGTGGAGGCCTGGGCGGTCAAGGTCGTCCATCCGGTAGACGAGTAGCTCGGGCGATCGCCGTCGCGGCTGCGGACTTGCGTTTGCAGCCATGCCCGTACCGGGCCGGATCGGTCGAGGATGCGCCCGATGTCCGCGCGCGACTGGCCGACGAGCGCGCCGGAACCTGCGCGAGACAAGGCGCGGACCGCCGCCTGGCCGTCTTCCACGAAGACGACCATCAGGTTCGGCGCGCAACCTGACGCGGCGATCGGCAGCCCGCTGGAGGCAGCGATGGCGGTGATCCGCTCGGCCACGATTTCGCCTGCTTCGGGCGGCAGTCCGGCACTTCCCACGCAGACCGGATAAGCGAACCGGGCGAATGGCTCGTCGTTCGCCCCAGGGATCGTGAGTTGCGCCACGAAACGGCGCGCACGGGCGGTCATTGTGCCAGAGTCTGCGGAGGCGATTCCGGTCTGGCTGGAGGCGGCCAAGGCCTGATCGGGGATCGGGGCGAGAGCGGCGGCGGCCAGGAGGCCGCCGAGAAGGGCGTTCATGCCGGTTCTCCTTATGTGCAAAGGAGGTTACGGCATCCGCTCTCGGTTATCCAGTCGTTCAGGCCGAGACGTAGACCCTGCCGGTCAGCCCGCTGGGCTTGCCCTCAGCCGCCTGCACCAGAACGACGAGCGTGCGCACGCCGCTGCCCGGAGGGATCGTTGCGGTGAGGGCGCCCCCCGCAGCGTCGGTCTTGCGCGCGGCCAGCTTGCCGTCGAGCCAGACTTCCGCCGCGCCGGTGATCTCGGCGAAGTGCAGCGTGCCGCCTGCGACCGCGACTTTCTTCCACGGCGTGAAGCGCGTGCGATAGCTGCGCCATCCGGCATTTCCGGCGGGTGCGGCGATGCCCGAGCGGACGAAGTCCCAGGAATTGTTGTCGCCGTCCACGGGGGCGAGCGCCGGATCGGGCTTCTGCGGGAACAGGGCCGAGCGGCGCCAGTCGGCGATCGGCATTTCCGCCGGGACGACCGGGACTTGCGCGCGTGGTTCGCGCGGCGCGCGGGCGAGGCTGAGGCGTGCGGAACGCAGGCCTTGTGCCTTGGCCTCCAAGGTCAGTCGCTGGCCGCTCGTGTCGCCTTCGACGATGACTTGCGCCAGACCGTTGAACAGCGCGCGCTTGTTGCCCTTCTCGCTGGAATGGTCGTTCGGATTGCCGTTGCCCAGGCCGATGATCCGGCCGCCGGAGATCGTGAAATCCACCGGGATGTTGGCCGTGGGCACATGGCGGCCGCGAGCATCCACGCAGTCCACCGTGATGGCCTGTACGTCCTCGCCGTCGCTGGCCAGTGCCTGCCGGGCAGGCGTAAGCCGCAGTGCGACCGGTTCGCCTGTGGTTTCATGGACGGCGCTGGCGACGACTTTGCCGCCGCGCAGCGCCAGCGCCTCGATCCGGCCGGGGCGATAGGGAACCTGGAAAGTGTGGCCCATGATCCGGTCGGCGGCGGGCACCCGCTCGATCACTTCGCCGTTGAGGCGTAGTTCGATGGCTTCGGCATTGGTGATCGCGAAGACTTCCAATGTCTGCCCTTCACTTCCGGGCCACGTCCAGTGGGGCGCCAGCCAGATCACCGGGGCATCGTCGCGCCAATGGGCGGAATGGATGCCGAAGGCGGTCTTGGGGAAGCCGCAGAGGTCCATCACGCCGAAGAAGCTGCTGGTCGAGGGCCAGGCATAGGGCGTCGGCTCGCCATGATAGTCGAAACCGGTCCAGACGAAACCGCCCGCCACGAAAGGCCGCTCGGCGATCATCTTCCAGGTGTCGCGGTGGGTCGCGCCCCAGGAGGCAGCTTCTTTGTCGAACGAGGTGATGACCTGCTGGGCCGGGATGCTCTCGAAAGCGCCGCGCGTCTCGTAGGCGCTGGTGTCTTCCGAACTGGTGATCGGCTTGTCCGGGTGGAGGGCATGGAACTTGTCGTAGTCGCCCTGATAATAGTTGAAGCCCATGACATCGACGACGGTGGAGACGTTCTCGGGGTTGTAGAACGAGCCGTTCATCGCCGCCGTTACCGGCCGCTGGGTGTCGAGCTTGCGCACGGCCTTGCGCATGCGGCGCACCATCTCCACGCCGGCATGCGTGCCCTGCATCGGCTCCTCGTTGAACACGGACCAGAGCACGATCGAGGGGTGGTTGCGGTCTCTCCGCACCATCCATTCAAGCTGCGCCAGATAGTCCGGCGCGGGGTTGAACAGGCGGTTCTCGCCCATGACCACGAAGCCCAGCCGGTCGCACCAGTCCAGCACTTCCTTGGCGGGGGCATTGTGCGACATGCGGATGGCGTTGCAGCCCATCGCCTTCAGGCGTTGCAGGCGCCAGAGCGCCAGCGCATCGGGGATGGCGGTGCCGACGCCGGTGTGGTCCTGATGGATGCACACGCCCTTGAGCTTGGTCTCCACACCGTTGAGGATCATGCCCCGCGCGGGATCGAAACGCACCGTGCGGAAGCCGATGAACTGGCGCCGGGTATCGACGGCCTTGCCTTCGTGCAGCAGATCCACCTCGACGCAGTAGAGCGTCGGGCTGTCGGGCGACCAGAGGCGGACTTTGCCGGGATCGAAGGTGTTGACGACCTGAGCCTGTTCGAGCGGGGGAACCGTGATCGTTCCCTTCGTGCGATAGATTTCACGGCCCTCGGGATCGAGCAGGCGGGTGGATATTTCCGCCTGGGCCATGCTCTCGCCGACATTCGACAGGCTGACCGCGACCGGGACATGCCAGGTGCCGTCGTCCTGCGCGACCGGATCGCAGTAGACACCGTCCGTCTCGATCGACACGGCCGGGCGGCTGACCAGCCAGACGTGGCGATAGAGACCGGCACCTTCGTACCACCAGCCCTCGCGCGCGGTGGCATCGACGCGCACGGCGATCCAGTTCACTTCGTCTCCGAAGCGGGCGAAGGGCGTCAGGTCGACGATGACGCTGCTGTAACCGGACCAGGAATGGGCGACTTCGCTGCCGTTTACCCAGATCGTGGCATGGGTGGCGATGCCGTCGAAATGCAGTTCGAGGCGGCGGCCCTTCTGGCTTTCGTCCAGCCGCAGCAGGCGGCGATACCAGCCGATCCCGCGCGGACGGTAACCTTGTGAGACATTGGCGTTTTCGTTCACATCCTGGGCGATGGCCCAGTCATGGGGGAGATCGACGGCCTGCCAGTCGGAATCGTCGAAGGCCAGGGCCGCCGCGCCGCGCGCGTTGCCGGCCTTGACCGAAAGGTAGGTGGCGTTGTGGTCGGTCGGTTCCGGGACTGGAACCTCGCCCTCGTGGAAACGCCAGCCGCGTTCGAGCAGGGTGCGCGAGGGGTCCGTTTCAGGAAGGCGCGGCGAAGGACCGGGGAGGGCGGCGGGCATCGGCAGCCCGTCCGGCATTCCCGGCCCGAAGGCTTTTGTCGGGGCAGCGAATGCGGGCGCCGAGAAGGCAGGGAGCAGGGTCGCGACGGCGCCGGTGGAGGCGCCGCGCAGGAGCAATTCGCGGCGTTTCATGAACCCTCGATCAGTTCGGCGACGATGTCGTAGGAGTCGCCCCGATAATAGGAACGGGTGAATTCGACGGTGCGGCCGTCGCGCAGGAAGCCGTGGCGTTCGATCAGCAGCCCCGCATGGCCGGATTCGACGCCCAGCATCTTGGCGTGCTCGGCCCCGAAAGGCACGGCGCGCAGGCGCTGGAGCGCGCGGACCGGGCGATTGCCGCTCTTTTCGAGCGCCGCGTAAAGCGAATCCTCGACGACATCCAGGCTGGCGAGACAATGTCCGGCGATCGTCGAGATTTCGAGGGCCAGAGGTTCGTCGTCGGCAAGGCGGATGCGGGTGAAGCGCAGGACCGTGCTGCCGGGGGCGAGGCCCAGCGCCATGGATTCCTCGGGATTTACCGGCCCGCTCATGCGCGAGACCCAGGTGCTGGAAGCGCGCTTGCCGCGTGCGGCCATGTCTTCGCTGAAGGAGGTCAGCCGCGAAAAGCTCTTTTCCACGCGCGAGGCGACGAACGTTCCCGCGCCGCGTCGCCGGGTCAGCAGGCCTTCCTCGACCAGACCGGCGATCGCCTTGCGGACGGTGATGCGCGAAACGTCGTATTCGATCGCCAGGTTACGCTCGGGCGGGATCGCTTCGGCCTGATCGAGCACGCCTTCGGATATGGCATCGCGGATGAGCTGCTGGAGCTGGATGTACAGCGGCGCAGCGTTGTCTTCGCGCAGACGACCAATCCGGTCGGAAAATGACATTCGATCCCCCTTCGATCCATTCTATGCGAATGGCTTACATTGGTAAGGTTGGCCTGACAATCGCAGCAAATGGTCGCAATTCAAGCCCAATTCGCAGGAATGGAATAAGACCTATTGCGAGAAAGGATATATTTTGGTTACCTTCCTGCTCCGGCACCAATAAACAACGAGGGCAAGGACATGAGGGGCAAGACGGCAATGACGGTCAAGGGATATCGGCAGCTTCGCAGCGGAGGCGTCGTGACCGGCGCGATCCTTGCCGCACTGGGCCTCTCGGCAGTTCTTTCGGCGCCTGCCGCCGCGCAATCCTCCTCTCTTCCGCTCACGCCCTGGCCTGCCTCGGTCCAGCAGGGCAATGGCAAGCTGCTGGTCGCGCCGGGATCGGCGATCGCCCTGCCTGCCGGTGACGCGGACGCTGCAGAAGCAGCCAGGCTGCTTGCCGACCATGTGAAGCGCGCCAACGGCCTGGTGCTTTCCGCCGCTCCCGGCGCGGCTTCCGCTGCCCCGATCCGCTTCGAACGCGATGCCGCCATCTCCGGCGCGGAAGCCTACCGGCTGACGGTGACTTCCGGCGGCGCGGTGATCTCGGCTTCGGGCAAATCGGGCTTCATCTATGGCGCGATGACTTTGCTGCAACTGCTGACGGCCGATGGCGGCGCGGCGGCGAAGGGCGTTTCGGTGCCGGTGCTGACCATTCAGGACTCGCCGCGCTTCGCATGGCGTGGGGTGATGGTCGATCCCTCGCGGCATTTCCAGCCGATGGAATCGGTCTATGCGATCGTCGACCGCATGGTCGAGGTGAAGCTCAACACGCTGCATTTCCACTTGTCCGACGACCAGGGCTGGCGTTTCGAATCCAAGCGTTACCCCGAACTCACCCGTATCGGCGCCTGGCGCCTGCCGCCCGATACCGGCGGCGGCCCCGGTCCGAAGCATGGCGGTTTCTATACGCAGGAACAGCTCAAGGCGCTGGTCGCCTATGCCGCCGAGCGCGGGATTACCGTCGTGCCTGAGATCGACCTGCCGGGCCACGCGCAGGCACTGGTCGCCTCCTATCCCGAATTCGGCGTGCTGGGCGACCGTCCCGCAGTATCGCACGACTGGGGCGTCAATCCCTGGCTGTTCAATCCGAACGAGGCGGGCATGACCTTCGTGCGCAACATCCTGGACGAACTGATGGAGGTATTCCCTTCGCAGTTCATCCATGTCGGCGGTGACGAGGCGGTCAAGGATCAGTGGGAACGTTCGCCCGAAGTCCAGTCGCAGATGCGCAAACTGGGCATCAAGACCGAGAACGAGATGCAGAGCTGGATGATCGACCGGTTCGGCGAATATCTCGCGCAGCACGGACGCCGCCTGATCGGCTGGGACGAGATCCTCGAAGGCGGGCTGCCCGCCTCGGCCTCGGTGATGAGCTGGCGGGGCGAGCAGGGCGCGGTGGACGCGGCCAATGCCGGGCACGACGTGGTGCTCTCGCCCGCGCCGAACCTCTATCTCGACAATCTGGAATCGACCCTGCCGAACGAGGCGCCGGGACGTATCTCCATCCAGTCGATGGAGGCCGTCTATCGCTACGATCCGATGCCCAAGGGCATCGACGCCGCCAAGGCGAAGCATGTGCTGGGCGTGCAGGGCAATGCCTGGAGCGAATATATCGTCACACCCTGGCAGTTGCAGCACAAGTTGTTCCCGCGCGTGGGCGCGATCGCGGAGACGGCATGGTCGCCGCAGGTCACGGGCAAGAAGGACTATCCCGGCTTCCTCGCGCGGCTGACGCCGCAGATCCAGCGCTGGAAGCAGGGCGGTTTCGAAGTATCGGACAGCGCCTTCGGCGTTGCCTTCACCCCCACCCAGACGCGCGGTGCGCAGCTTGAGGCGAAGAGCATCGGCGTGACGCTGGCGAACCAGGCCGCCTATGGCACGATCCGCTATACGCTGGACGGCAAGGAGCCGGGCGCGAAGTCTGCGGCTTACACCAAGGCGCTTGCCGTAAAGCCGGGGACGGTGGTTACCGCCGCAAGCTTCGCGCCGGACGGCACCCGGCTTTCCGCGCCGCGTCGTTACGATACGGCGCGCGAGACGCTGCTGACCTCCACCGCCTCCACGCTGGCTGCCTGCCCGCGCGGGGCGCAGGGCCTGCGCGTGCCGCTCACCGCCGATGCGACCAGCAACGGCCCGGCCTATAACGCCAATATCTTCGATACCTGCCAGGCGGACGATCACGCGCCGCTGGCCCATGCGAAGTCGATCACCGTTTCGGTCGCCCGCCTGCCGCGCAACTATGGCCTTGCGCATGAGGCATCGGCACTGATCGAGCATTTCGCGGTTACCACCCACGGTGAACTGGTCATCAGCGCGGGCTGCCGTGCGGCCGAGAAGAACGCCAATCGCAAGCAGAAGGAACATGCCCCGATGCCGGGCGCGACCGTGCTCGCCTCGTTCCCGCTGCCTGATCCGAAGACGGCGCCACAGCAGTACACCTTCACCGCGAACCTGCCCGACCGGCCGGAACTCAAGGACGAGGCGGACGTCTGCTTCCAGTTCACCTCGCCGCTGTCTGATCCGTTCTATGCGGTCGAAAAGGTCGTCTACGGGGAGAAGGCGCAGTGAGATTTGCCGGCGCGCTTGCAATCGCCGCGTTGGCAGGTGTTTCGGGGACCGCACTGGCGGCCCCGCCCACGCAGACCGCTCTGGATGAAGGTTGGCACGTCCGCATCGCGCCGAGCGATGCCGCTGCCGCAAAGGCGCATCCCAAGGCAGCGCGCTGGTTCCGTGCGCAAGTGCCGGGCACGGTGCAGCAGGACCTGATCGCCGCGCGGCAGGTGCCCGATCCTTTCCTCGGCACCAACGAGGCGGCGATCCAGTGGGCGGGCCTGACCGACTGGGAACTGCGCCGCTCGCTGGATGTGAGCGCTCAGGCCATGGGCCGCGAGCATCTCGACCTGGTGTTTGACGGGCTGGATACCTTTGCGACCGTCTTCATCAACGGCCAGCAGGTGCTCAAGGCCGATAACGGGCACCGGCAATGGCGCGTTGCCGCCAAGTCGCTGCTGAAGCAGGGCCGCAACGAGATTCTCGTGCGCTTTGCCTCGCCGATCCGCACCTTGCAGCCGATGGTGTTGGCCGAGGCGCACCCGCTGCCGGGCGAATACGATTCCGCCTTCGGGGATGAGCCCAAGGGCAAGCAGACCTCTGCTTACATCCGCAAGGCCAAGTACCATTACGGCTGGGACTGGGGCCCGCGCATCGTCAACCAGGGCATTTCCGGGCCGGTGCGTCTGGAGGCCTGGGACGAGGCGCGGCTCGGCGCCTTCGAGGTGGTGCAGGAAGCGCTCGGCAAGGACGAGGCGCGGCTGGTAGCGAAGTTCCGCGTCGTGGCCGACAGACCGGGCAAGGCGCAATTCACCGCGCGCGTGACCGGACCGGACGGGCAGGCGCTGGCTCCGGTCTCTCGCGAGGCCTCGTTTGATGCGGGCGAGAGCGTCGTTACCGTACCGCTGACGGTCGCTGCGCCGAAGCGCTGGTGGCCGGTCGGCTACGGCGACCAGCCGCTCTACAAGGTCTCGGGCGAAATCGCTTCCGGCGCGGGCGCCGGAGCCAAGGCGGCGCGCAATATCGGCCTGCGCGAGGTTGAACTTGTGCGCGGTGGCGGCGCGTTCGGCTTCCGCGTCAATGGCGTGACGGTCTTCGCCAAGGGCGCGAACCTCATTCCCTTCGACATGTTCCCCTCGCGCGTCACGGACGCGAAGATGCAGTCGCTGCTGGAGGATTCCCGCGCGGCGAACATGAACATGATCCGGGTCTGGGGCGGCGGCTACTATCTGCCGGACAGCTTCTACGACATGGCGGACCGCATGGGCCTGATGGTCTGGCAGGACTTCATGTTCGGCGGCGCGGTGCCGCCGGCCGACGTGGCCTACCGCGAGAACGTGCGGATCGAGGCCGAGCAGCAGGTCGAGCGGCTCGGCTCGCACCCTTCCATCGTGATCTGGGCGGGCGGCAACGAAGTGATCTCCGGCTGGGAGACATGGAGCGACCGCAAGGCGTGGAAGAAGGCGGTCGGCGCCGACGAGCACGAGCGCATGGCGACTTCCATGACCGTGCTGTTCGACCGCGTGCTGCGGAAGGCCGTGGCCGATCATGCGCCGACGACACCCTACTGGCCCGGTTCGCCCTCGACCGATTACGAAGGTCCGGTCGATACCGATGCCGCTGGCGACCGCCATTTCTGGGACGTCTGGTCCGGCTCCAAGCCGGTCGAGAACTATACGCTGTCCTGCCCGCGCTTCATGTCGGAATACGGCTTCCAGGCGATGCCGGTCATGGCGACGATCCGCGGTTTTGCGGGCGACGCCGCGCAGGCGCCGGACAGCCCGGTGATGAAGGCGCACCAGAAGTTCCTCGCAGGCGAGGGCAACGAGCGCCTGAAGTTCTACCTCGACGCAAGGCTGCGTCCGGCGAAGGATCTGGCGGACTTCGTCTACCTGACGCAGGTCAATCAGGCGCAGGCGATCGACATGGCCGCGCGCCATCACCGCGCCTGCGCGCCGGTGACGCTGGGCTCGCTCTACTGGCAGCTCAACGATGTCTGGCCCTCGATCTCGTGGGCGAGTGTGGACTACGACGGCCGCTGGAAACTGCTGCACTATGCCGCGCGGCGCTTTTTCGCCCCGCAGGCCGTGGTGGCCGAGCACAAGCAGGGTGCCACCAAGGTCACCTTCGCTTCGGATGCCACCAGCCCGGTCGCGGCGGAGTGGCGCCTGACCGGCTACGCCATGGACGGCAGCAAGCTGGGCGGAGCGGGCGGAACGGTGACGCTCGCGCCGACGACGGCGACGACCGTTCCCGATGTGTCGGACGCTGCGGTCTTCACGAGTGCCCCCGCAGAGGCGAGCTATGCGGTGGCGGAACTGGCGATCGGCGGCAAGACCGTCTCGCGCCAGATCGTCGAGCGTGCCTTGCCCAAGGCCATGGCCTACCCCGCACCCAGCCTCTCCATGAGCTGGGACGGCAAGGCGGTGACGATCACCGCCAAGGCGCTGGCCCGCGCGGTCATGCTCGATTTCGGTTCGGTGGATGCGCAAGCCTCGGACAACGGCTTCGACCTGCTCGCGGGCGAGAGCGTGCGGATCGAGATCACCTCGAAGGCCGATGCGGCGGCGCTGCGCAAGGCGCTGGTTCTCCGCACCCTCGCGGGAGAAAAGTGATGAAGGCGCTGTTCCCGATCACTCTCGCCATGGTTCTGGCGGCGCCTGCCGCCGCGCAGGACCTGGCGGGCGAGGCCGATCCCGCCGTGCTCGCCGCCATCGCCAAGGCCGATCTCGCCGAGAAAGCCGACCAGCTCCAGAGCACCGCGCCTGCCGCCAAGGCCATGGGCCTGCCTGCCTATGACTGGTGGAACGAGGGTCTTCACGGCCTTGCCCGCAACGGTGTGGCCACGGTGTTCCCGCAGGCAGTCGGCCTTGCCGCGACGTTCGATCCGGCGCTGATGGAGAAAGTCGGCACCGTCGTCTCGACCGAGGCGCGCGCCAAGTTCAACGCCAAGCCCGTAAGTGCCGACCGGCGCATCTACGAGGGCCTGACGATCTGGTCGCCCAACATCAACATCTTCCGTGACCCACGCTGGGGCCGGGGGCAGGAGACGTATGGCGAGGATCCGTTCCTCACCGGTTCGCTGGCCGTGGGCTTCATCAAAGGGCTGCAAGGACCTGATCCGCTCCATCCGCGCGTGATCGCGACGCCCAAGCACCTTGCCGTCCACTCCGGCCCCGAAGCCGGGCGAGACAGCTTCGACGTGGATGTCAGCCCGCAGGACCGCGAGGCAACCTATCTGCCCGCCTTCCGCAAGGCCGTGACCGAGGCGAAGCCGCTTTCGCTGATGTGCGCCTACAACTCGACGCACGGTGTGCCGGTCTGCGCCGATAGGACACTTCTCAACGATACCTTGCGCGGTGACTGGGGCTTCAAGGGCTTCGTCGTGTCGGACTGCGATGCGGTGGCGAACATCTGGATGTTCCACAATTACCGCTACGACGCCGCCGAGGCTTCGGCTGCGGCGATCAAGGCGGGCACCGACTTCGACTGCGGCACGACTTATGCCGCGCTCACCCAGTCGGTTGCGCGCGGACTGCTGACCGAGGCCGAGGTCGATCGCGCGCTCGCTCGCTCGCTGGAGGCCCGCTACAAGCTCGGCATCGCGTTCGGCGCGAAGAATCCGTGGGGCAAGATCAAGCCGAGCGAGGTCAACACCCCCGCGCACCGCGCTCTGGCGCTGGAGGCCGCGCGCAAGTCGGTGGTCCTGCTCCAGAACGAGAACAACCGCCTGCCGCTCAAGGCCGGAACCCGCCTTGCCGTAATCGGCACCAATGCCGACGATCTCTCGGTGATCGAGGCCAATTACCACGGCACCGCCGCCGATCCGGTGACGCCGCTGGAAGGCATCCGCCGACAGTTCGGCGCGGCGAACGTCGCTTATGCGCAAGGCTCCGTGCTGGCCGAGGGCGCGCCCGTCGTCGTGCCGGAAACCGCGCTGGTCGCGGACGGCAAGCCGGGCCTGCGCGCCGAATATCTCGACATGTCCGGCAAGCGCGTGTTCGTGCGGCAGGATCGCCGCGTGGACTTCAACCTAACCCGTACCGCGCCGAAGGGCCTCGACGCCAAGGGCTTCAAGGTGCGCTGGAGCGGCTCGCTGGTGCCGCCGGGAGCGGGGACCTATCGCCTCGCGCTCGACATTCCGGCCTGCTGGAAGGATTGCAGGCGCCATGACGACGTGCGCCTGAGCGTAGGCGGCAAGGAGCTCCACGCGGGCGTGCTCGGCAAGCAGCGGGTCGAGTTCGACATTACCTCCGACGGCACGCCGCAGCCGATCAGCTTGGAACTCGACCATTACGGCGAGGACGAAGGCCTGCGCCTCATGTGGCTGCCGCCCGCCGACGCCCAGCGCGCCGAGGCAGTGAAAGCGGCTTCGCAGGCCGACGCGATTGTCGCCGTACTCGGCCTCTCGCCCGATCTCGAAGGCGAGGCGCTTCAGGTGCAGGTGCCGGGCTTCGTCGGCGGCGACCGCAGCGATATTGCCTTGCCGGAGCCACAGGCCGAGCTGCTGGCGGCGCTCCATGCCACCGGGAAGCCGGTGATCGTCGTGCTCACAAACGGCAGTGCGGTCTCGATCGATCCGGCTATGGCCGATGCCGTCCTGACTGCATGGTATCCAGGCGAGGCGGGCGGCACTGCCATTGCCGAAACGCTGGCCGGGACCAACAACCCCTCGGGCCGTCTGCCGGTGACGTTCTACAAGTCTACCAGCGATCTGCCCGCCTTCGTTGATTATTCGATGAAGGAGCGGACCTATCGCTACTTCACCGGCAAGCCGCTCTGGGGCTTCGGCCACGGCCTGAGCTATACGACTTATGGCTACGAAGGCGCCAAGGTCTCCGCGCCCGCGCTGGGCCAGCCGGTTACCGTCACGGCGACCTTGCGCAATCTGGGCAGCATGGCGGGTGAGGAAGTGGTGCAGGCCTATGTCGTGCCGCCGGTGATCGAGCCGCGTCCGATCATGACGCAGGGCGTCTTGCAGCGTCAGCTTGCCGCATTCACGCGCGTTCCGCTGGCGGCGGGCAAGTCGCGGGACGTCACGCTGACCATCGACCCGCGCAGCCTCTCGGTCGTGGACCGCCGGGGTACGCGCAAGGTCGTTCCGGGCGACTACAAAGTGTGGATCGGCGGCGGACAGCCGGGTGACGGCGCGGGCGCTTGGGTCTCGTTCACCCTGACCGGACAGGCACAGGAGCTGCCGAAGTGATGAATGACACGATGAACCTCGACCGCCGCAGCACTCTGGCCGGTGCCATGACGGGCGCCGCTGCGCTTGCCCTTCCGGCCACGGCCCGTGCGGCGACCATTCCGATGCCCGCAGGCGAAGGCCGCCCGGCTGTGTCGGATCGCCGATATGTCAGCCGCGCGGTGGAGGCCGAGATCGACCGCGTCTCGCGCAAGATCGCCGATCCCAAGCTGCGCGCGATGTTCGTGGGCTGCTATCCCAACACGCTCGACACCACGGTCTACATGGACACGGTGGACGGCCGGCCCGATGCCTTTGTCATCACCGGAGACATCCCCTGCCTCTGGCTGCGCGACAGCACGGCGCAGGTCCTGCCCTACCTTCATCTGGTGAACAAGGACCCGGCGCTGACGGCGCTGTTCCGGGGGCTGATCGCCCGCCAGTCGCGCTCGATCCTGATCGATCCTTACGCCAACGCCTTCATGCGCGATCCGTCTGCGAAGACGAACCTGTCCTGGGCGCTGAAGGACCAGACCGAAATGAAGCCCGGCGTCGCCGAGCGCAAATGGGAGATCGACTCGCTCTGCTACGCGATGCGGCTCGGCTTCCGTTATTGGCGCCAGACGCAGGACAAGCTGCCCTTCGACCAGACCTGGGCCGAGGCTTCGCGCGCCTGCGTGCGCACCTTGCGCGAACAGCAGCGCAAGGGCTCGCCCGGACCCTATCGCTTCCTGCGCACCAGCAACCGGCCGACCGAGACCATGCAGCTTGACGGCTGGGGCGCGCCGAGCCGGTCGGTCGGGCTGATCCACTGCGGTTTCCGTCCCTCGGACGATTCCTGCACTTATCCGTTTCTGATTCCCGCCAATCTCTTCGCGGTGACATCGCTACGCGAGATGGCCAGCGTGGCCGAGCAGGCGCGCGGCGACACGGCGCTTGCCGCCGATGCTCGCGCTCTGGCGGACGAAGTGGAAGCGGCGCTGCGCCAGTGGGGCACGATGCTGCTGCCGGATGGGCGCCGGGTCTGGGCCTATGAAGTGGACGGCTTCGGCAACGCGATGTTCATGGACGACGCCAACGTCCCCTCGCTGCTGGGCCTCGCCTTCCTGGAATGCGTGGACGTTACCGACCCGCTCTGGAAAACCACGGCGGATGCATGCTGGTCGGATGCGAACCCCTACTTCTTCCGGGGATCGAGAATCGAGGGCATCGGCGGGCCGCATGTCGGCCTTGGGCAGGTCTGGCCGATGAGCCTGATCGTGCGCGCACTGTCGAGCAGCGACCCGCAGGTCATCCGCGCGATGCTGCGCATGCTGCGCGACAGCGATGCGGGCACCGGCTTCATCCACGAGGCGGTGGACAGCAACGACCCGTCGAAATTCACGCGCGACTGGTTCGCCTGGGCCAACGGCCTCTTCGGCGAACTGCTGGTCAAGCTGGCCGATACCCGGCCCGAACTGCTCTCCGCGCCGCTCTGACGCGCGCGCGTTTCAAGGACTCACCGATGGATTTCTCCCGCCGCCGTTTCCTCTCCGCTTCCGCCGTCGCGGCGACTGCGCTCGGCGCCGACGCCGCGCAGGCCGCGCGCCGCGCCGCCGGTGAGGCCGCCGCGCCCCAGCCTTCGGGCGCCGTCCCTTCGGCGCGGCAGTGGAACTGGCACGCTCACGAAATGTACGCCTTCGTGCATTTCGCCATGAACACTTTCACCGACAAGGAATGGGGCTACGGCGACGAGGACCCGAAGTGGTTCAACCCGACCGATTTCGATGCCGACCAGATCGTCGCGGCGGCGAAAGTGGCGGGAATGCGCGGCGTCATCCTGACCGCCAAGCATCATGACGGCTTCTGCCTCTGGCAGACCCAGCTCACCGAGCACTCGATCCGCAACAGCCCCTACAAGCAGGGCAAGGGCGATATCGTGGCGGAAATGTCGGAAGCCTGCCGCAAGGCGGGCATGATGTTCGGCGTCTATCTCTCGCCTTGGGATCGCAATCACGCCGAGTACGGCCGCCCGGCCTATATCGACTATTACCGCAAGCAGCTGACCGAACTCTGCACGCGCTACGGCAAGCTGTTCGAAGTCTGGTTCGACGGCGCCAACGGCGGCGACGGCTATTACGGCGGTGCCCGCGAGGCCCGCAAGATCGACGCGCCGAAGTATTACAACTGGCCCTCGATCGTGAAGCTGGTCCACGAACTCCAGCCCGATGCCTGCACCTTCGACCCGCTCGGCGCCGACGTGCGCTGGGTCGGCAACGAGGACGGCGTCGCGGGCGATCCTTGTTGGCCGACGATGCCGAACGTCCCCTACGAGCAGGCCGTGGGCAACTCCGGCCTGCGCGGCGGCGAAATCTGGTGGCCGGCGGAAACCGACGTGTCGATCCGTCCGGGCTGGTTCTATCACGCGGACGAAGACTCCAAGGTCAAGAGCCCGGCACGGCTGATCCGCCTCTACGACGAATCCGTGGGCCGTGGCACCAACCTCAACCTGAACCTGCCGCCCGATCGGCGCGGCAGGATTGCAGATCAGGACGTGAAGATCCTGAAGTCGTTCGGCGATGCGATCCGCGCGACTTTCGCGAAAGACCTCGCGCAGGGCAGCGTCGCCCATGCCAGCGCCTCGCGCGGAAGCCGCTTCGCACCCGCGCAGGTGCTGGACGGCCAGCGCAAGACTTATTGGTCTACGCCCGACTCCGTGGTGACGCCGACGCTGACGCTAGACCTCGCACCGGGCACGCGCTTCGATGTCGTGCGCTTGCGCGAATATCTGCCACTCGGCGTGCGCGTGACCCGTTTCGCGGTCGAGGCGGAAATCGACGGGCAGTGGCAGCGTCTGGCCGAGAAGGAATGCATCGGCGCCCAGCGCATCATCCGCCTGCCGCAACAGATCGCACCGCGCCGGGTGCGGCTGGTGATTCTGGAGGGCGGTGCGGCCCCGGCGATCTCGGAATTCGCGCTCTTTGCTGCGGTGGCGCCCGTGGACGTGCCCGCGATCGTCTCGACCGACCCGACCGTGCTCGACACCACGAAATGGTCGATCGTCACGGCCAGCGCGCCGGGCGCTGAACGCCTGCTCGACAACGACGCGGCGACGATCTGGAAGCAGCCCGCCCCGCAGCCCGGTAAGCCTGCCAGCGTGACGGTGGATCTGGGCGGCAGCGTTGCCCTGGCCGGGTTCACCCTCACGCCGTCGCGCCAAGTCATGGCCGATGCCGCGCCGCCCAAGGGCTATGTCGCCGAGACCAGTCTGGACGGAAAGAGCTGGACGCGCAGCGGTGCGGGAGAGTTCGGCAATATCGCCTATGCGCTCGCCACCCAGCGGATCACGTTTGCCAAGGCGGCAACCGCGCGCTTCCTGCGCCTTACTTTCGCGGAAACCGCGCTGCCTGCGGGGAACCTTGCGGCCGCGGGGATCGGCGGCTTCGTGGCGAGATAAGGGAAAGGCCGGAGGCTGAGAGCCTCCGGCCTTTCGAATAATACCGGCGGCGCAAGGCCGCCGGGAAGGGTCAGAACCGGAAGCCGACGCCCGCGCCGATCACGCGCGGGTCGTTCACGAAGGCGGTCAGGTTGTTGAAGTCGATCGCGCCGATCACGTTCGATTCGTTGGTGATGTTGCGGCCGAACACGAAGACGTCCACCGCGTCGGAAGGCGAGCGCCAGCCCGCGCGCACGCCGCCTTCGAAGTTGGTGCCGACGTGGAATTCGGTCGCATCGTAAAGGAACAGGTTGAAGTCCTTCTGCGCGACCCAGTCGGTCTGGGCATAGAGCTTGCTGCCGCTCGCCAGCTCGTAAGTATACGAGGCGTTGAAGTTGAACAGCCAGCGCGGTGCCTGCGGGAAGGGGTTGCCGTTGATCGCGGCGCGGCGGGTGGTGCCAACGTTCACGATCGGATCGCGCACGGTGCAGGCAGCACCGCAGAACGCGACGAGCAGGTCGGGATCGTCGATCTTGGTGAAGTTGTACGAGACGCCGCCGTTGAACTGGAGGCCGCGAACCGGGTTGGCGGTGGCCTCGAACTCGACGCCGCGACCCTTGCCGCGCCGGGCGTTGATCAGCTGGTTGAAGTTGCCCTGGCCGCCGATGGCGGTGAACTGCGGGTCCTTGATGTCGTAGATGTAGCCGGTCAGATCCACGCGGAAGCGGTTGTCCGGCGTGGCGGCCTTGATGCCTGCCTCATAGGAGGTGATCGTCTCGGAATCCGCCGTGGTCAGGATGTTCGAAGTGGCGATACGGCCCTGGATCGAGGGACCGCGATAGCCGTGGGCGATGCGGCCGAACAGGCTGACCTGCGGGCTGACTTTATAGAGCGCGCTGACGTCCCAGCTCGGCTGCTTGTCACCCGCATGGCGCGAATCCGCGAAGGGCGCGCCCAGCGTGCGGGCGGCGTCGAGGTCGCGCTGGTCGCGGGTCCAGCGGGCGCCGCCGGTCAGGCGCAGGCTGTCGGTCACGTCGTAGTGGACCTGGCCGAAGACCGACCAGCTGTCGCTCTTCTGGCGCAGTTCGGAGATGACCGTTGGGTTGATGCCGCCGGTGCCGTTCCAAGAGGCCGAGATCAGTTCGAACTTCTCGCGCCAGTAGAACGCGCCGACCTGCCAGCCGAAGCGGGTGTCGCCATTGCTGGCGAGGCGGACTTCGTAAGTCTGCTGGTCGAGATCGCTGGAAAGCGTGCCGGTTTCCGAGTTGAACGGGATCGTGCCGCTACCCGCGGTGGTGCCCAGCACGCCGCCGTCGATGTCGCCGCGGCCCGAGCTGCTGCCCTGATAGGCCGAGACGATGGCGGTAAGAGTGGCGCTGCCGAGGTCGTAGTCGATATGCAGCGCTTCGGAAGTCGTGTCCTGCGCCTGCGGATTGTTGCGGCCGCCGTCGTAGTAGACGGTGTCACGGTCGTAGCGGTCGTTGAGCTTGTTCGAGCCGGTCGTCAGCACATTGGCGCGGTTGAGCGTGCCGGTGCCGCGATAGGAACGGGCCTGAAGGGTCAGCAGTACCGAGAGCCGATCGTCGGGCTTCCACAGGGCGTGGATGCGCCCGGCGATATCGTCGAAGCCGCCAAGGTCCTTGCCGCGCTTGGTGAACGAGGCGTCGTAGGCGTTGTTCACCCAGTCCTCGCGGTGGTTGGCGAGGCCAGCGACGCGAAGCGACAGTGTGCTGGAAACCGGGATGGTCGCACCTACTTCCGCACGGATCGTGCCGAGTTCGCCGACGGTGAACTGCGCCTGACCCTCGGCGTGGTCGCCGGGGCGGCGGGTGTCCATCTTGACGACACCGGCCGGGGTATTGCGGCCGAACAGGGTGCCCTGCGGTCCCTTGAGCACTTCGACGCTGTCGAGATCGAAGAGCGGGAAGCCCTTGAGGTAGACGTTCTCCAGCACCACGTCGTCGAGCACGACGGAAACGGGCTGCGAAGCGTTGAAGTCGAAGTCCACGTTGCCGAGGCCGCGGATGTAGAGGCGCGGGGCATAGCGGCCGTTCGAGCTTTCGACGTAGAGGCTGGGGGTGCGACCGGCCAGCGAGAGAATGTCCGCGCCGCCTTCGGAGATGGCGGCGATCTTGTCCCCGCTGAGCACCGAAACGGCGATCGGCACGTCGCGGATGTTCTCGGGGCGGCGCTGGGCGGTGACGACGATGTCGGCAGAGGCATCCAGCGTATCGGCGGGAGCTTCCTGGGCCAGGGCCGGTGCGGCACCGGCAAGAAGCGCCGGCACGCTGGCCAGCCAGTAAGTCTTCATCTTCATCGTTGCACCCCTTGCGCATGGCCGGTGCATGCGACGCCGCCTCGCGCTTGTCGCTGGCGAGGCTGGCGGGATCTGCGCAGCACCGGTGTTCTTTTACGAATGCGGCGGCCCTTAGCGGCGGTTTGTGACATTTCCGATAAATTTCTTTCGCCGCTCCACAAGAAATCGTAATCCGGCCATGTGCTTACTGAAATGATGACATTTTTGCGACAGTCCGGCCCGCTGAGCGCCGTCCTGGCCGCAACAATTCTCGCCGCGCCTCTGTCGGCGGCGGTCAAGGACCCCGCTTTCGATATCGTGCCATTGGGTGTGGAGGGCGGCGTGGTAGAGGGATCGACCTCGGCCTGGCTCATCGCGGCGCATGGGCGGGAGCAGGGCCTTGCCTGTGACGCGGGAACGCTGGTGCCGGGCATCAGGGCGGCCATCGCCAAGGGCGGGTTTCCGGCGGGGACGCAGGCAAGCGACGTGCTGCATCGGCGCATCGGCGCCTATCTGATCACCCATCCTCATCTGGATCATGTCGCCGGACTGGTCATGGTCTCGCCCGACGACAGCGCCAAGCCGATTTTCGCGCTGCCGGAAGTGAATGCGGCGCTGGCGGCGGACTATTTCAACTGGAGTGCCTGGCCCAATATGGGCGATCGCGGAAAACCACCGCTGCTGGCGCGCTATCGCTACCAGGATCTGACGGCAGGGAGCGATCCGGTGCCGGTCGGGGAGACCGGGCTGACGGTCACGGCCTTTCCGCTTTCGCACAGCGGCGCCCTCTCCACGGCATTCCTGATCCGTGCTGGCAAGGAAGCCGTGCTCTGCATGGGCGATACCGGGCCGGACGCCGTGGAGCGATCGACGCGGCTCGAAGCGCTCTGGCAGGCCGTGGCGCCGCTGGTAAGCGCCGGGCACTTGCGCGCCATCATCATCGAGACATCCTATCCCGATCCGCGCAAGGATGCGGAACTCTTCGGACATCTGACACCCGCCTGGCTGCACCGCGAACTGTCCCGGTTGACCGGGCTGGCGGGCGGCGGCGAGAAGGTGAAAGGCCTTCCCGTGGTGATCGGCCACATCAAGCCGGCGATCGATGGCAAGGCGGAAACGGTCGGGACGATCACCCGGCAGCTTGCCGAAGGAAACGGCCCGCCGGTCCGCTATGTCATCGCCGAACAGGGTGTCGGATTGAAGTTCTAGTCGGTCTCCGCCTCACCGAGGTGAATGGCCAGCCAGACCGTGGGGTCGGCGGTATAAGTCACGCGGTGCGCGGTTCCTGCCGGAATCAGCAGCGCTTCGCCTGCCGCGAGACGACGCCTGCCTTCGCCTTCTATCTCCAGTTCCGCTTCGCCGGTCACGACCAGAACCCATTCGTCCCAGGCCTGAACATAGGGCTCGTCCGGGGGCGTGGTGTGGCCGTGGGATTCGATCCTCTCGATGCGGATGCCGGGGCGCCGCAGGAGGTCGTCGAAACGCTCCGGCTCCTGCGCGCCGGACTTGATGGCGAGAAGGTTCACGACTTCTACGGGCAGATTGGAGCAGGCGGCCCCGCTCATCCGATCTTGGCGCTCATCAGGAAGCGTTCGCGGCTTTCCCGCGCCTTGCGCTTGAGTTCGGAAATGGCCTGTTCCTCGGTGGCATCGAGCATCGATCCCAGCAGGCGATTGAAGTGCCGCCGCATCGCCAGCCGCGCCGCCTGGGGATCGCGGCCGCGCAGGGCCTCGACGATCGAGGCATGCTCGTCCTGCCGGGTCATGCCGTCATGGTGGCAGACGCTTTCGTGGGTGTGGCGGATTTCCGGCAATTCCGTGCGCAGGCGCCAGAGCGTGCGGATGACATGGGTGATCGCCGCATTGCCCGATCCCGATGCGATGAGCATGTGGAACTCGCGGTCGATCTCGGTCGACTTCTCGTCATCCTCTTCCGTCGCCATGGCTGCCAGAAGTTCGTCGAGCCGGTCCAGCGCTTCGTCCGAGATGACCGGAGCGGCCAGCGCGGCAGCTTCGGATTCGAACAGAGAACGCGCCTCGGTCAGTTCGAGAGCGCTCACCTTGGGCAGGGCATCGTCGCCGCGCGCGCCGCGATCGGCCACATAGACGCCGGAGCCGGTCTTGATCTTGATGACGCCGACCGCCTGAAGGGCGATTTCCGCCTCACGGATCGTCACGCGGCTGACGTTGAAGCGCTCGGCCAGTTCGCGTTCGCCGGGAAGGCGCGTTCCGGGCGGAAACACGCCTTCGTCGATCAGGGCGACGATCTGGTCTGCGATGCCCTGGAACAACCTGTCAGCCATGACGATTCTTCTTTCCTGCTGTCATGTCCGCCTCATAGCTTCCATGCCAAAACGAAGCAATTGCCTGACCAATTTCGCGACCCGGAAACGCCGGGTCGATTTTACAGTTTGACGCGCAGGCCCATGAAGTAACGCGAGCCATAGTAGTGGTACTGGCGGATGCTTCCCGGCACCGGCATGTCGGTGATCTTGGGTTCGTCGAAGACGTTCACCGCCTGGAACTGCAACTGCATGTTGCGGTTGATGTCGAAGGAGGCGCGAAGGTCCAGGGTCTGGTTGCCGCGCACGTAGCGAAGCTGCGAATTGCCACCGACGAAGTCCTGATAATAGCTCGACCGGTAGTTGTAGATGGCTTGGAGGTTCAAGCCGCCAAGCTGGTAGTAGAGCTGCCCGGACACGACATGTTCGGAGTAGCCGGAAAGGTTCGCCGCCGGGATCATGCCCGGCGTGGTCACGCCGGTCGTCGGGTCGAAGACGGCGCCCAGACGGATGTCCTCGTTGCGGAAATTGGAGTTCGCATAGCTGTAGCTGAGCTTGCCGCCGAGGCCGTCCAAGGGCTTGGGAAGCCAGGAGAAGCGGTTGGCAAGGGTCACTTCCAGGCCATAGACGCGGCTCTTGTCCGAGCTGTTCTGGGTCTGGACCACGGGGATCGTGTAGTTCTGACCGCCGATCGAGAAGTCCTCGTCGATCACGACCGGGATGAAGCCGCCGGTGAACTGCTTGTAGTAGACCGTCGCTGCGAAGAGCGAGTCCCGGTTGAGGTAGTATTCCAGCGCGGCATCGGCATTCCAGGACATCAGCGGCTTGAGGCGGGGAGAGCCGTTTGCCGTGATCAGGCTGATGGCGTCCTCCACCGAACCGAAATTGGTGCCGTCCTCAAGCTGGATGGTGCGCCCCGCGCCCAGCGCGCTGGGAGCCGGGCGAGACATCGCGCGGTAACCGGCGACGCGCAGCAGCAGGTCGGGCTTCAGTTCGAAGATCGCATTGATGCTGGGCAGGAAGCGCGTGGTTTTGTTCTTGATGGAGACCGTATCGAACACGCCGCTGTCCACGAGCCGGATCGAACCGTCGGAATTGGTCACTACCTGCAGATCGCTGCGCAACCCGTCCGACGTGACGCGCGTCTGCACCGCGCGGACGCCGAAATTGCCGCGTACCGGCATGTCGCCGATGGTGCTTTCGTAGTTGGCCATGAGGTAGGCGGCGAAAGTCCTTTCGGTCACGTCGCGATTGGCCACCGAGCGCACGTCGGCATTGCGACCGGGATCCTCGGTGCCAAGGTAGGCCTGGAACTGGCAGATCGGGTCGAAAGTGGCCCAGCTCGACAGCTGGTTGCCCGGCGCGTTCGACAGATAGTCGCGCTGCGGAAAGATCGTGCGGCAGGACAGGTTGACGTCGCGGTCGAGGTTGCGATCGTCCTGGGTGATCTCCACCCGGTCGTCGTAGTCCGAATAGGTCAGCTTCGAGACGCGCAGGCCGGCGGCGATGCTGCGCAGGAAGCCGTCCATCTCGTAAGTAGCATCGAAACGCCCGGCGATGATCTCGTTGCGGCGCTGCAATTCGTCCCGCCGCAACCGGGCGTCGTCGCTGAACAGGGCATGGTCGTTGACGTCGAAGGCCGGGTCCAGCGTGAGCGTCGGCGCATAGCTGCCCGGCGCGAGGTCGTAGACATAGCCGACGCGCTGATTGTTCACGGGGGTGCGGTTGCCATAGATATCCAGCGGGTCGGTGCGCAGGCGGACGGAGCGTTCCACGTCGGTGCGGATCGTGCGCGAATAGGAGGCATCGGCCTTCAGGGTAAGGCGGTCGCTGGCCTGCCATGCCATGTTGAGCCCGCCGCCGAGATATTCCTCGTCACGCTCCAGCAGGGTGCCGACCGCTTCCAGCGAGGTCTTGCCCGCCATGTGGGTGAGAACCCCGTTTTCGTCGTAGGCGATATCGCTCAGGCCATAACGCAGTTCCGACAGGTTGAGGTCGCGGCGGTCTTCCGCATAGTCGCGCTTGGAATACTGGACGTCCAGGTTGATATCCAGGGTCGGACTGGGCTGCCACTGGATCGCGCCGAACAGGGCGTCACGCTTGTCGCTCTCGCTGATCTGGCGATAGGTCGCCGCGTTCGGCACCAGCACGAAGGGCGTTCCTGCCGCCGCCTGGTCGCGGCTGACTTCCGAGCAATTGCCGTTCGCCACCGTGACGTTCGGGTTGCAGGCCACCCATGTGGAGCTGGCCGCGTAGGTTTCTTCCGGGTTGTTGGTCTTGTTGCGCTGGACGCCGATGGCGATGCCGAATTCGCCTAGCGATCCGGCGTCGAACTGGTCTACGAAACTGGCCGTCCCGCGCCAGCCCCAGGCGCTCGATCCGGTGATGCGTTCCTGATAGGGGCTGTAGCTGCCCTTCATCTCCAGCTGGAGGCGGCGCTTCTTGAAATCGAGCGGCTTCAGCGTTCCCAATTCGATGGTGCCCGCCACGCCGCCTTCCACGAGATCGGCCTGCTGCGACTTGTAGATCTTGATGTCGTTGATGAGTTCCGAGGGAAACTGGTTGAAGTTCACGGCCCGGTCGCCGCTGCCGTTGGACGCTTCGCGGCCGTTGAAAGTGGTGTTGCTGAGGAACGAGCCCAGGCCGCGCAGGGAAATTTCCGAAGCGCCGCCCTTTTCGCGGTGCGTGGTGGCGCCGGTGATGGTCTGGATCGCTTCGCCTACCGAAAGCGCAGGAAGGTCGCCGATCTCCTTGGAGGAGAGGGTGTCGACGATGGCGGTTTCCTTGCGCTTCGCATTGATGGACGTCTGAAGCGTTTCGCGAAGGCCGGTGACGATGATCTCGGGGGCGCTGGGCGCATCGCTGTCCGGCGTCGGCTGTCCTTCTTGCGCGGCGGCCGAAGCGGCGCCGGTAACGGCGGTGATGGCAGCGCTGGTGAGCAGCCAGCGGCGGACGGCGCCGCGCGGCAGGGTTCGCTGGATAGGCAGCGTCATGATTCCTCTCCCTTATGGGTATTTTGTTATGTGCTGACCTTTAGGGCCGATATTGTCAATCCATATTAACATACCAATATGGCCTGACGATAATTTTATAATTGGTATGAACATCGTGTCGCGCGGAGATCACGCGCGTAGGGCGGCGTCACGCGAGCTTGCGTCGTGGGACCGTCGTGAACCTGTCGTTCTCGCGTCAGGGCGCGACTTGGCTTCCCAGTTCGGGGACGGCGCGGACCAGATCTCCGGCGACGAGACCGGCAAAGAGCTCGGCGCCGGCATCGCCGACGTGGGTATAGTCGAACTTGCGCTGGAACTGGGCGCGAGGGCCGTCCGGCTGCGTGGGGACATCGGGCAGGCGGGCCTCGGCGGCAGCGCGCGGTTTCAGCGTGGTGCCTGCCTGGGCGGCGGCCCGTTCCTGCGCATTCGGTCCCGCCTGAGCGAGTTCCATGGCCTTTTCCGGCCCCATCGCCTGAACCGCGGCCGCGCTGCTGCGGTTGAGATCCACGAGCGGCACCGACAGCGCCTGCGCCACTTCACGGATCTTGGCGGACCAAGGGGCAAGGCTGTTGCCGAGCGTACCTTGCCGGAACTCGCGGCGGGTGAGCGGGGTGAGCAGGACGGGCAGGGCGCCCGCCGCGCGGACTTCGCCGACCATGCGCTTCAGGTTGGCGGGAAATTCGGTTTCCATGTCGGTCCAGCGCTCCGCTACGGAGGACTGGTCGTTGTGGGCGAACTGGATCAGGACGTAGGTACGCCGATATCCCGGCACCCGCGCTTCGGCCAGGGCGATGTCCCACGAGCCTTCCTGCCGGTAGCTGCGCGTCGAGCGGCCCCCGCGCCCCAGATTGAGGCAGGCGACCGACGACTTGACATGATGCGCGCAGAACAGCGAACCCCAGCCGCTCATCGGCGCCATCGTGGAATCGCCGACGAGGATGATCTTGTAGGGCGCGAGTTTCTCCGCATCCTTGCGAATGGTTCGGCCCTCGCTGCTGTCGTTCTCCTGCGCCTGGAGGGCCGGAGCGAGAAGGGCGAGTGCCGCGGCGGCGCCCATCCATGCCTGTCGCATCATGTCGTATTTCCCTGGAAAGGCGCGGCTTCAGGAGAAGGAGAGGCCGCCGTTGATGTCGAGATTGACGCCGGTGAGGAAGGCGGCTTCCTCGGAAAGCAGGAAGGCGATCGCACCGGCCACTTCGTCGGGATGGCCTTCGCGGCGCAGCGGCGTGTTGCCGGCGGTCGCGGCGCGGCCCTCGGGCTTGGAGAACGTGTCGTGGAAGCTGGTTCCGATGAGGCCGGGGCAGACCGCGTTCACGCGAATGCCCTGAGGCCCGAGCTCTTTGGCCCAGCCTCGCGTCAGCGTCATCAGGGCGCCCTTGGAAGTGGCATAGACGCTCGCGCCGGGGCCACCGCCGTCACGCCCGGCCAGCGAGGCGACGTTGACGATCGCGCTGCCCTTGGCGAAGTGCGGCAGCGCGGCCTTGGTGACGAGGAAGGCGGATTTGAGGTTCAGGTCCATCACATGGTCGAAGAAGGCCTCGTCCATTTCCGCCAGGGTCTTGCGCGCCACCATGCCGCCCGCAAGGTTGACCAGATAGTCGATGCCCTCACCGAAGGCGGCGATCGAGGCGGCGATCAGGCCCGCCACGTCTTCGGCCTTGCTGACATCGGCCTGGTGCAGGATCGCCGTGCCGCCTGCGGCTTCGATCTGCGCGAGCGTATGGGCGGCTTCCTCGCGGTTGCTGCGATAGTTGATGACGACTTTCGCGCCTTCGCGCGCCAGTGCCTGCGACACCGACTTGCCGATGTCGCGCCCGCCGCCGGTAACGATGGCGATCTTGTCCTTGAAACGCATGGGTTAGCCCTTGTTCTTTGAGGAGGAAAGTGGAGCGATCCGGCCGCCGAGCAGCCAGATGCAGAGGAGCGATGCCGGAACCAGCGCTGCCGCGAGCGCGAAGATCGGGGCGTAGCTGGCCTTGGTCATGACCGGCACCAGCCAGGTGGTGACGAGCGTTCCCGCCACCGCCGCCGTGCCGCCGAGACCTGCCAGCGAGCCGACCGTGCCGCCGCCGAAGTAGTCGGCGGGCAGGGTCTGGATATTGTTGATCGCCATCTGGAAGCCGAACAGGATCACCGCGATCAGCAGAACGGCATAGAGCGGCGTCGCGGCGTGCATGGTCAGCAGCAGGGGCGGCAGCATGATCGCGCAGCCCAGCGTGATCGCGGTCTTGCGGGCGAAGTTCACGCCGCGCCCCCTTGCGATCAGCGCGCCGGAAAGCCAGCCGCCGGTCAGGCTGCCCGCCATGGCGCCCACGAAGGGAACCCAGGCGAACAGGCCGATCTGCTGCACGTCGAACCCGAAGGTCTCGGCAAGGTAGATCGGCAGCCAGGACACGAAGAGCCACCAGACCGGATCGAGGAAGAAGCGGCTGAGAATGATCGCCCAGCTTTCGCGGTGGCGCAGCATTTCGGTCCAGCCGGGGGCATAGCCTGCCGCCTCGGCACGATCTTCGCCGTCACCCGCGATGTGATCGCGCTCCGCCTGCGTGAGCCAGGGATGTGCGGCGGGATCGGCGCGGTAGAGGAACAGCCAGGGCAGCAGCCATAGAAAGCCGAGCACGCCGATCAGTAGGAACGTGACCCGCCAGCCGAAGCCGGTAAACAGCAGTGCGACCAGCGGGGCCGAGACGATCGCGCCGAGCGAGGCCCCCGCATTGAAGATCCCCTGTGCCAGGGCGCGTTCCTTCTGGGGGAACCAGAGGGCATTGGCCTTGGCCGCGCCCGGCCAGTTCCCGGCCTCGCTGAAGCCGAGCGTCACTCTCAGAAGGCCTAGCAGACTGAGCGAGCGGACCAGCGAATGAAGGCCGATGGAAAGCGACCAGAACAGGATCGACACGGCAAAGCCCATGCGCGTGCCGATCACGTCGAATATCCGCCCGAACGCGGATTGGCCCACGGCATAGGCCAGCATGAAGATCGTCACCAGGAGCGCGTAGTCGGACTTGTCCGCGCCGATTTCCCGGGAAACGGCGGGCCACATCACGGCGAGCGCGTTGCGGTCGATATAGTTGATGACGGTGGCCAGCCCGATCAGGCCGATGACCATCCAGCGCAAGTTCTTCACTTCGCCGTCTCCCCGGCTTTCGTCGCGGCCAGATCGAGACGCCCGACCGGGCCCTTCCATTTCAGGGAACTCCCCGCCACCAGGAGCGAATGGGCCGTGTCAGGGGCAACATCGTCCGCCACTGCAAGGATCACGCGCCTGCCGTCGCGCAAGGTTATGGTGATGACATCGACCCCATCCTGCCGGGCATGCGTGAACGCGGACACGGCACTGTCGCTGCCTGTCGTGGTTTCCGCCGCGGCATCGTAACGGCCGTGCGGTTCGAGCAGGCTGACGAAAGCGGCGTCTTTCGCGCCGTCCAGCCGCTGCATCACGAAAGGCTCGCGGCGCAAGTTGAAGCGCGGGTCGTTGGCGCCGCTTTCGCCCAGGATCATCGTCACTCCGGGAGTCGCGATACGGTAGCTGTAGAAGCGCCCGGCCTGGATCCACGTCACCACGCCGTTTGCGGCATCCGGCTTGCCCGTCGCATCGACCCAGAGGTGCTGATAGCCGTCGGCCTTTCCGAGCACCGGCCTTGTCGTCACGTTCGATTGCAGAGGAAAGCCGGTGTCGATCAACTGGCCCGCATAGTGCAGCGGCAGGTCGTAGCGTGCCGCCTTGCCGCCGGTGACCTTGAGCAGGTCGACGATCATCGGGCTCTTCAGGCCCTCGACCTTAACCTGCAAGAGCGCGCGGCGGAACGTCACGCCGGGCCAGGCCTCTTTCATTTCCGCGATCGAAGCGCGGGTTTCGCCTTCCGCCGAAAAGAACAGCTGGCGCGGTGCGAGCGCGTCCGCACGCTTCTCGTCGCCGCCGAAATGGCTGGTCTCTTCTACCACCAGGGTGTTGTGCGCGACCGTCTGCTTGGCCCAGGTCTCGTTCTCGGGCAGATAGCGGCCGCCGTCCTTGGCCTCGATATTGAGGAAGCGCGCGGCGCCGTAGTCGGTGACCACGGCCTGCCCATTGTCGTAGAGCAGCCAGTTCAGCTTATCGAAATGGCCGTGCCCCATGCCCTGGGCGGTGTTCTTGGCAAGCAGGACCTGATCCTCGTTGCCGGGGCCGTCGCGCAGGATCGCCAGGCCGCCCCGGTCGCCTTGCGGCCCGTCACGCAGCAGCATCGAGGCGAAGGGGAAGGGTCGTGCCTTGCCCGCCGCCAGATCGCGTGCGACCTCCAGCCCCTGCGGCGAAAGCACCGTGCGATCCTGCCACTGCGCGATCGAAAGCAGCGCCGGATCGCGGGTCATGCCGTAGCCGATCGCCACGGCCTGGTAGAGTTCCTCGGTCTTGAGGCTCTTGTCGGGCACGGCGTCGTTGAGGGGGAAGAAGTAGCCGCCGTAGGTCAACTGGATCGTGGTGCGAATGGCCTTGAGCACGATCCCGTCACGATAGGCGAAGATATGGCGCTGCGGTTCGTTCGCCTCGATCGCGGCCGCGAAAATGACGAATGGCTGAAGCGCGTAGCGCTGATAATAGGGCCCTTCGGCGTAATAGCCGTCCGGCGAGAACAACAGGTCCAACTGGCGCAGGAACCCGGCCTTGCCGCTCTTGTCGAGGCCTTTCAGCGCCTTCTCGACAAGGTCGGCATCGCGCAGGACATAGCCGGTCATGCCCACGCCCGCATTGGCCCAGGTGGCATGGTTGTGGATGCGGTCGAAGACCTTGGGCGATCCGGTGGACAGGAACTCCGCCATCTTGCGGAAGACCTTGTCGTCGATCGTCTTGCGCTCCTGCGGCGTCAGCGCTTCGCGCACGGCGTCGTAACCCTGCACGCCGTAGACCAGCCAGACGCTGTCGTTGAGGCTCTGCCAGAACAGTCGCCCCGCAGCCTGGTTCGAGGCGGCGGGGTGCGGGCCAAGCGTCGGGTAAAGCCCGGCATAGGCCATCAGCATGTCGCGGGCATAGTCGGCGTAGCGGCGCTCGCCGGTGAGGCGGTAGAGCAGGCCTGCGCCGTAGAGCGCCATGTAGTTGCGCTTGTGCTGTTCGTGGCTGAAGCCGCCGCCCGCGTCCTTCGGCACCGGCACGTTCACGCCCGCGCGCATGGCCGCTTCCACCTCCTTGCGGACCCGCGCGAGTTCCTCGGCATAGAGCGGATAGCGGGCTGCCTGGGTGCCCAAGCCGGAAAGGGCGGCTGCGTTCATCAGGACCGGATGTCCGTCATCGGATGTGGCGGCATGTGCAGGCAGCGGCGTCATCGCGGCCATTGCAGCGCCAAGCAGAAGCGAGCGGAGCATCATGAGGTCTCTCCCGAACGGGTATTGCCGGATATCTGAACGCTCGGCGTGCCTTGCGGATAGAGCCGCGTGATCTTGGGTTCGGGCGTCGTATCGAACCGGTTGCCCAGAATGCGCGTGTCCGGCGCGCCCACGCTGTGCGCCACGCGGACCTCGCCGCTGCGGATGAGGTCGTTGTTTTCTATCCGAGTGGACTGAACCCCGGACAGCGTCAGCAACACTGGCCCGCTTCCGGTGATTCGACTGTTTCGCAAGATGAATTCGGGTCCGAACGTGCTTTCGTCCGTGCCGCCGCGCAGGATATCGGCCAGGCTGCCGATCCTGTCGAAGCGGGAGCCGTCGATTTCGATATGTTCGGCGGCATAGTATCCCTTTCCGCCGGTTTCGGCGGCGGCGGCCAGTACCGTGCCGGAAAGGCCGGACACTGCCACGTTTCTTAGCACGATGCGGTCGGCGAAAGTGCCCGCCGTGGTGGCGATCAGGTTGAAATCGGGGGCGGCATCCATCTCGGCGAAGCGCGTTCCGTCCAGCTCGACGGTGTAGTTGGCGACGGTCGATGCGGCGGACGACCGGACGACGGCATTGCCGGGCTGACGGGGTGCCCGTCCGCCGCGAATGGTCAGTCCTTCGAGGCGAAGGCGGCCGCCTTCGTCCAGTGTGAAGAGAGTGGGCGCGGAGAAGGAAATCTCGGCTTCGGCGGGGCCGCTCAGGGTGAGAGGCACGGCGATATGATGGGTGGAGGCCAGCTCATAATGGCCGGGGGCAAGGCGCAGGACATCGCCGGATTGCGCCTGTGCCATGGCCTGCACCAGACCGGCTGGCGAGACCGAAAGGGTGCGGCCTGCCGGAAAAGCCTTCGTGCCTGCCGGTTTTGCATACCACGCCGGGCCGAGATCTTCGGGGCGCAGCGGAGCAAGGTCGCGCGGGGCTCCCAGTTTCGCCAGCGCGGGATCCACGGGATAGAGCAGGCCGTTCTCCGCGCGTCGCAAGGCAATGGGGGCGTGCCGGATACCGGCGGCGAGTCCGGCCGGAGCGGGTCGGTCGGCCACGTTGTCTGTGGCGGCGATGCCCTTCGTGTCAGCTTCCACCTGGAACAGGGGGCCGGGATCGGCGGCCGTGAAGAGGTTGCCGCGCAGGGAACTGCCTGTAGGCGGTGCGGTCCTTTCGGCATCGGCGCCTGCGCCCAGGGTCACCCGCGCAATCGCGAACATCGAGTTGTGCGTTATTTCAGCCTCGGAAACCGGATGATAGCGGTTGATGGTGGAGCCGGGCACGCCGTTCATCACGGCGAGTGCGCTGGTAAAATCCGTGCCCGCCAGCCTTTCCATGTAGTTGCCGCGCACCACCTGTCGCCGGTTGATGACCCGAACGCCGCCGGTATGGGCCTTGCCGCCGCCGATGAAGACGTTGCGTTCCACGAGGTTGCCGTCGCCATGCCGCAGCACGATCGCGCCTTGCGACTGGTACACCAGATTGCCCCGCACCACGTTCGCCCCCGATTTGATCGAGACGATCTCCACCTCGCCGTCGCAGCGGTCGAACATGTTGCTTTCCACCAGTGTGGCGGAATCCGAGAGCGATTCATCGCTCGTGCCGATGCGGATCGTCTCGCCGCCGTTGGATCCGAGGGGCGGGCGCGGGCCGAAGTAGTTGTGGTCGATGCGGTGGCGATTGGCTTCCGGCTGCCCCTTGGGCCGGATGACGGCCAGCGTCACCCCGGCATTGCCCTTACCTGCAAACCAGCTGTGATCGACGCGGTTGTCCTGCCCGTAGAGTGAGACCCAGCGGTCTTCCTTGCGACGATCGGGCTGGTTGTAATGGTCGATCACCACTTCGGTCAGGCGCGAATGCACGGCGACATTGCGGGAATCGCGCCGGAAACTGATCACTTCTTCACCCGGCGCATGACCGTCACGAAAGACCAGCCCGGACACGACTAGATATCGGCCTGCGAGTTTCAGCGAGGATGCGTCGGAGAGGACGACTTTGCCCTTGGTCTGGGCCGTGAGCGTTATGGGGTGCGTCGAGGTGCCGGTTGCCTGGAAAAGAAGTTGGGCATCGCGCCAGGTTCCGTCGGCCAGAACGATCGAGTCGCCCGGCTGCACCTTGCGCAGCGCTGCTTCGTAGCCGGGCATATCCCGCACAAGGTAGTCAGCCGCGCTCGTCGCAGGGGCCATAACGGCCGGGACGATACCCGCCAGGACGCTGCCTGCTGCCAAGGCCCACTTAGTGGATGCCATCCAATCCTCTCCAATTGGTATTTACATGTGGTCATAAATTCTGTTCTACCACTTTGCAAGGCCAGAGCGAGGGTTCTTGTGAAATCACGGTTGAGCCCGGAACTTTCCCGTCAGGCACGCCGTTTCCGCTCGATGCTGCATCACATTTCCTTGGGCACGCGCGACCTGAAACGCGCCGGCGCCTTCTATGACCCGGTCATGCGGGAGCTGGGCATGCGCAGGACGCTGGATGTGGCGGATGCGGTGGGCTATGGCGCGGGGATCACGGTGTTCAGCCTCAATCTTCCGTCAGACGGGAATGCCGCTTCGCCCGGTAACGGCGTTCATGCGGCATTCGAGGTCGAAACGCGGGCTGCTGTCGATGCGTTTTTCAGAGTGGCGATCGCGCAGGGCGGGCTGGCCGAAGGTGCTCCCGATCTGAGGCCCGAATATGATGCCCACTATTATGCCGCCTTCGTGCGCGATCCCGATGGCAACAAGATCGAGGCTCTCACTTTCGCTGCCGGTTGACGGTAGTTGCCGGGTTACGCGTGGATGAGCGCGATGTTCGGATGATCGGCGAAGACCTCCATCACCACATCGAAATAGGTCGTTCCCCCGAGGCCTTCCAGTGCGGCGATCTGCCCGGCGATCGGGCTGCCGTTGAACTGGCTTCGCTCCGCAGCGCGGGCGCGCAGGAAGCGGAGCGTGGTTTCGATGCCCAGCGCGGCGCGGCTCATTTCGATGTCGTGCCAGGTGATGAAGGCCGCGTCTGCGCCCATGAGCGCGCCGTAGCCGCCGTAGAGCATGTCGTTCAGGGCATCCAGGCTTGGGCCAAGGCGCCAGTCCTCATCGGCCATGAAAACGCGGTTGATCTCGTCGTAGAACGAGGGAATGTCGCGGATGGCGCTGCCTTCGATCGCGAGATGCCGGATTCGATCGGGATCGCTCACACATTCTCCAGCCCGGCTTTTCAGCTACGGCGAATCTTCGGCCGCTTGAACCAGAAAGTCCATACCGCCAGTGTGCCCAGCAGGCCCATCGCCAGCCCCGATACCGACATCAGCAGGCGAAAAGGCAGCTGCCCGACTTTCGCGGCGTGAAGGGGGTAGAGCATGTTGTAGCCGGTGACGGTGCGCGATAGCTGCGCGGCATCGCGCGCAGCCACCATTCGTCCGGTGTTCGCTGCGAACCAGACGGTGGTACGGCCGTTGGGAAGCCATTCGCCGGACCCACGCATGCGCAAGGTGATGAGGCCGCTCTTGCCGCGCGGCAAGGAAAGGCTGCGCACTTCCGCATCGGGAAAGCGGGCTCTGGCCTGCCGGATCATCGCGCCCCAATCGAGGTGGGCACCGAGTTCGGACGATGCAGCCTTGGGCGCCGCCTTGGGTGCCGCCAGGGCATGGTCGATTTCCTGCGGTGCGCCGGGGCCGAACAGCACGGAGGCCAACGGGCGAAACACCAGAACCGATCCCGTCACCAGCGACAGGGCCAGAAGCGGCGCGGCGATCACGCCGAGGTCGCGGTGGTGGCGCACGATCGAAGGCCGGGTCATGCGCGCGGGCCAGAGCCGCCATTCGAAAGTCCGCCGGGTGCGCCACCAGAGTATCGTGCCGCTGATAACGAAGAACAGACCGCAGAGACCGGCGATGCCGATCAGCGTCTCGCCGGTTTCGGCAGCGAAGAGGTGCTGGTGGAGGTCCGAAAGCCAAAGCTCCGGGCGTTGCCACTGGCTGTCCCAGCTTGCGACCGGCATGCCGGTCTGGCTGACGTAGGCACCCGACCCGTCCTTGAAGGCGAGCCGGTCCAGCCCGAAGTCGGCGCCCGCATAAGTGATCGACTGCGGACGCGCTGCCGGATCCGCCATGATTGCCTGGGTCGTTCGCGCCAGCAGGTCGGTCTGCTGTGCCTGCACGTCGCCTGCATGGGGCAGCATGATCCAGGCATCGCGATGGATCAGCACGGTTCCGGTCAGTCCCAGCGTCGCCAGGAGGAGGCCGATCAGGCCCCCCGTCCAGCGATGCAGGGTATCCAGCAGCTTCATCAGAAACGGTAGTCCCAGCCCAGCGTGAAGTTGCGGCCGCGTCCGGCGAAGAAATGCGCGTTATCGGTCGGGCGAACTGTCTGGGTGTAATAGTCGATGTAGAACTTGTCGAAGATGTTCTGCGCCGCCAGCGTCAGTGCGCCGTAGCCGGTATCGTAACGCAGGCTGAGATCGGTGACGTTGTAGCCGCCGAAGCTATAGGTATTGTCCCAGTTTCCGGGCGAGCGTTCGAACTTGCGGGAAAGATAAAACTGCGTCTGCACCCGTGCCGAAACCGGTCCGTGCTGGTAGCTGGCGGCCAGGTTGAGGCGGTCGGGCGAAATGTTCGCGCCGTCGAGATCGCGATCGACCGAGAAGACGTCGTCGTCCGAACCGTCGGTGCGGCCGATCAGGTGCGCATAGCCGGTGGAAAGCACCAGTCCCGGGATCGGGGTCTTGGCCGAAAGGTTGAGTTCCAGGCCCTGGATCTCGACGCGCTGGCGCTGCACTTCGAACACGCCGCCGGTCTGCACCAGCAGCGATCCGTTCTTGCTGGTCGACCAGAAGTAGGCGGCGCTGGCGTCCAGCGGGCCGCGCTTCACTTCCACGCCGATTTCGCGGTTGTTGGAAACGATCGGTTCGATGTTCACGTAGTTGTCGATGTCCACGCCGGGCCGGTTCACGGCGCGCGCGATGCGGCCGACGTCGGGCACGGTGTAGCCTTCGGCATAGCTGGCATAGGCGCGGATGCCGGGAACGGGTTCCACGATCACGCCGCTGTTGAACAGCGTATCGTTGAAGCGCGGGGTGCCGCCGTCCACATCGAAGCCGCCGCCGTAGCTCGCCAGGGTATGATAGTCCGGCACCTTGATGCGCACGTCCTCGTGGCGAAGGCCGCCCGCAAGGCGCAGCTTGTCGCCCAGCAGCGCAAGGTTGAACTGGGCGAACGGCGCTAGGCTGCGGTAATCGGCAGGCGGCACCCAGGTCCGGTCGGTCGCGATCAGGCGCTGCTCGGTTTTGTCGAACAGCAGGTCGAGGCCGACCGTTGCCGTCAGCGCCTCCAAGCCGGGGATCTGGCGTTCGTAGGAGAACTTGCTGCCAAACTTGCGGCTGCGGTTCTGCGACTGGTCGAACAGGGTCCCGATCGGCGCGATCGAGGCATCCTGGAACGTGGCGATCGGGGCGATTTCACCGCCGTAAGTGTCGCGCGAACGGTTGAAGAACGCCTGGAGCATGAGGTTGCCGCCCCAGAGCGCGCTGTCGGTATAGGTCAGCGCGACGCTTTCCGTGCGATTGGTGGCGGGTACGCCGGGTGGCGTGCCGCGAACCGAGGTGGTGGGAATGTCCTTCGTGTAATCGCCGTTGGCGGCAACGAAATCGCCGTCGCCTTTTAGCTCGAAGCGGCTCAACATCAGGTCGAGCCGGGCCGTGTCGGAAACCGCATAGCCGAAGCGGCCGAACAGCGACCAGGAGCGGCTGTCCTGGGTTTCGCCCTGGGTGAGGTCGGTGCCCACCCGGTCGCCGTGGCCGTCGTAGAACACGCCGCGCTTTTCGAAGGCCGCGCCGACCATGGCGTCGAAGCGACCGCCGCGCCAACCGAGCAGGCCTGCGGCCTTGCCGCCGATTCCGTCGCCATGGAAGCCGGTGTCCGCATTGCCCTGCACCAGCACGCGGCCCGAAATTCCGTCCTGCCTGGGCGGTCCGGCAGTGACCTGGTTGACGATGCCGCCGGTGCCGCCGATCCCCTGCAAGGCATTCGAGCCGTAGATCACTTCCACGCGGTCCACGAAGAACGGATCGATGGTGAACCCGTCGCGCGCGCCATCGCGCAGCGGTGCGGTCTGCGGGATGCCGTTGATGGCATAGAGCGGCGAACGCCCGCGCAGGGTCTCGCCCGCGCCCGAAAGCTTCTGGCGGGTCGGCGAGAAGGACGGCGTGAGGGCGGAGACCGCATCGACCACCGATCCACCGATGGCAACCTGCTGGTTGAGCGTCTGGTTGTCGATCACATCGACGGTGAGCGGCAGGGCGTTCACCGGCAGGGCGGTGCGGGCCGCCGTAACCACGATCGGTGCGTCGGGATCGATATCCTGGGCCAGGGCAGGTACAGCGCCTGCCAGGAGGGGCAGGACCAAGATGGAGCGACGAATGGTAAGGTGCATGGCTTCCCTCATTTTTCGGCGCTCTGTAACAATCCGCGACACTGTTGCAAGAGATTCGCATTATCTGCGAGATATGGGCGCGATTTTCTCGGCCTCGGGTGACAAAACGGTCACGCTTGGGCCAAGCGGACGATATGCTCTTGCCGCGACAGGCTGTGAGATCCTGTAAAAACAAACGTTTTTGGTTGCATCGCCTCCCTGATTGGCCAAAGGCGTGCCTCTGGCGGATTTACGGAGTTTCCCTTGGTCGGATCATTGTCCAACCGGATCGTGGTGCTGTGCAGCATCCTTTGTCTGATGCTGGCGGTGCTGGCCGGGCTGCTGCTCGACGGATCGGCGCAGATGCGCGGCAGCCTGACCTGGGTGACCCATTCCGCGCAAGTGCTCAAGACCGCCAACCGCGCGCTCGGACATCTCCAACAGGCGGAATCCGGCCAGCGCGGCTTCGTGCTGACGCGTGATCCCGAATTCGGAAAGGCCGTAGCTGCCGAAATCGCGGCTTCCAAGCGGGATGCCGCCGAACTCGTGCGCCTGACTGCCGACAATCCCGCGCAATCGGAGCGCTCGCGCCAGATCCGCATGCTGATCGAGGATCGCGGCGCCCACCTGGCGGAATCGGCCGAACTCACGCGCGCCGGGGATTTTGCAGGCGCCCAGGCGCTCACCGCCAGCGGGCGGGGCCGCAATCTCATGGTGCTGGTCGAGGCCCGCGTGGGCGATCTCCTGAACGAGGAGCGGGCGCTTTCGGTGTCGCGGATGGCGGCGGTAGAGCGCCGGCTCAACTACATTCGCTGGCTGGTGATGATCGGCACGCCCCTTGCGGTGGTCGCCATCGCCCTGATGGCGGCGGCCCTTATCCGCCGCATTCGCCGTCCCGTCGATGCGATGATGACGGTGATGGGCCAGCTGGGCGCGGGAGACCGCAGCGCCCGGATCGATGCCGTCATGGAATCCAGCGAGTTCGAGCGTCTGGCCGGCGGTTACAATGCCATGGCCGAGGAACTCCAGGCCGCCGTGGCCGACCAGGTGGTCAGTGAAGAACGCCTGCGCTTGGCCAACCTCGAACTCAGCACCAACGCCGATGTCCTGCGTGAGCGCGGCGAGGTGATCGAGCTGCTCGGCGGCATGGCCCACCGCATGCAGGCCGCCCGCACCGACGAGGAACTCGCCTCGATCATCCGCGTCTTCGTGCCGCGCGTCCTGCCCGAGATTCCCGGCGCGCTCTATGCGCACAACAACTCGCGCAATCTCCTCGTGCCGATCGCGGCATGGGCGGGGATCGAGGTGGAGACGGCGGGCTTTGCGCCGGACCAGTGCTGGGCGCTGCGCCGGGGGCAGAGCCATTTCGTCGTCGAGCCGGGTTCCGACATCGTCTGCGCGCACGTTGGCGCCGAGGCCGACCACTATCACTGCGAGCCTCTGCTGGCAGGCGGCGAAGTGATCGGCGTGCTCTATCTGCGGGGCGTGGTCGGCGCCGAAAATCGTTTCCGCCTGACGGTGCTCACCGAGAATATCGCCTCCGCCCTGGTCAATCACCGGTTGCAGCGGGGCCTGCGCGAACAGACCATCCGCGATCCGCTCGCCGGCCTGTTCAACCGGCGCTACATGGAGGAAACGCTCGCGCTTGAGATCGCCCGGGCCACGCGCACCGGCAGTCCGCTCAGCGTCGTCATGTGCGATGTCGATCACTTCAAGCGCTTCAACGACGAGTTCGGCCACGAGGCAGGCGATGCCGTGTTGCAGGCCGTTGCGGCCGAGATGCGCAGCCGCTTCCGGGACGGCGATGTGGTCTGCCGGTTCGGCGGCGAGGAATTCACCATCATCGCGCCCGGCTCGTCGGCGGGGGTTCTCGCCAAGCGGGTGGAAGCCGTGCGTCAGGCGATCAGCGAATTGATGGTCAGCCAGGGCGGTCGCACGCTGGGATCGACCACGATGTCTTTCGGCATCGCGACTTGGGAAGAGAGCATGGAGCGCGATGGCTCCACGCTCGTCAAGGCCGCCGACGCCGCGCTCTACCGTGCCAAGCGCGACGGCCGCAATCGGGTCGTTCTGGATGCACGGGCGGAAGCGCTCGCCGCCTGAACGAAGACGCCTTCAGTTCCTGTCGCGCATGGCGAGCATGGCTTCGGGCTCATCGGTCAGGAGCATCGAAACGCCGCTGCGCACCAGGCCGCCCCAGACGGCATCCGGCGCGCGTAACCCGTCCCGGTCGCTGCCCGCACCGACGACGAAGTTGCCGTCCAGCATGTTGACCCAGAGGCGAACGCCCAGCGATTGCGCGCGCCTGGCAATGGCAGGCAGGGCTTCGCGCGGGAGGCGGTAGGGAAGTTCTATGCCGACGGGTTTGGTGTTCCCGGCCATTTGCGCGGAGATCATTCCGGGGATACCCTTGCCGCTGTCGTCACCGTCCTGCGTGATGACCAGGAACGGCACCTGATCGTAAGGCGCCATCGACGCCAGCGGCTGCGAGCCGATGCCGACGCGGGTCTTCAGCGTGACCTGGTTCTGGACTCCGGCCCTGCGCACGGCATCGATGACTTGCGGGTAGATCGGGTCCTTGACGTCGATGTTGAGCGCGATCCGGTCCCGGGCCAGCGCCAGCATCTCGTCCAGCGTCAGGACGTGCTGGTCGGTCGCCGCCGCGTTCTCGCCGCCCTCGTTTTCGCGGAGGCGCAGGGTCTTGAGCTGGGCCAGCGTGAGGTCGGCGACGCGGCCGGTGCCGGTCGTGGTGCGATCGACGCTTTCGTCATGCATGATGACGAGATAACCGTCCTTCGACAGGCGGACGTCGGTTTCCATCATGTCGGCACCCATGGTCACGCAGTGTTCCAGCGCCTGTACCGAATTTTCGGCGGCGGCGGGCAGGCCGTGACGCGGCGCCGCTTCGTGGCAACCACGATGGGCGACGACGATCAGGCGGCCCCGGGGCTTGCGGATCTCGGCTATCGTCTCGTCGGGGCGGGAGGCGGCCAGGGCGGCAGTGCTGGAGGCGAGCGCGAGGGCTGCCACGGCGATTGGCATGATCTTCATCGGTCAATTCCATGATCGAAAGGGAGCCGCCACCTACCGAGGGCGCGGCATGGAGCGGCCCGGACGCGAATGTTCGGGCCGGGAAAGTCAGCGGGCGGCGATCACCACTTCAGGCCAAGGACGAAGCGCACGTTGCGGCCCCATAGCGGGCGACCGAAGATCGCCTCGGGCGTGCCCTGGCCGGTCAATGTGTCTCCGGCGGTATTGCCTTCGGTGAAGCCATGGGCATTGGTGATGTTGTCGCCCACGACCTGAAGGCTCCACGGTCCGTGGTCGAAAGTCACGCCCGCGCTGAAATAGCCGTAGGCGGGCAGGGCGGTGGTATTGGTGACATCGACGTAGCGCTTGCCGATATAGTCGTAGCGGCCGTAGAGGCTCAACCGGTCGCCGCTGGAGAAGTCGAAGTCCAGGCTCGGGCGGATGTTGCCGTAGATCTTCGGCTGGCGCACGATCTGCTTGCCCAGCACATCCCCGGCGTCGGCACCGGTGCTGCTGGTGAAGTTGATATATTTCGGATCCTGCACCGTGACCGCGCCCGCGATCGAGAACGGCCCCGCCACACGCAGCAGGCCGTCGGCCTCGACGCCCTTGTCCTCGGCAGAACCGAGGAACTGGATCGGCTGATCGCTGCGGCCGGTCACCGGATTGTACGTGGCGAAGCTGGCGTTGAGCGGGTCGAACCTGGTATAGAAACCCGTGAGGTAGAGGTAGGAGCGACCGAACACCGCCTTGAGCCCCGCCTCGTAGAGCTTCGCCTTCGATGCCGTGTACGAAGCCCCAGCCGAGCCTACCACGGATCCGTTGGCAGGCACCTGCAACTGCGAGGCGCGGGCGTAGAGGCCGAAATTGTCCGTCAGGTCATAGTTCGCGCCTACCGTCCAGTTGGTCGCCTTGGGTTTGAACGTTGTGTTGACGATCGTGCCGGTAAAGCCGCGCGTGGCATTGTCCGCCAGCGTGGTGGCATCGCCCAGGTCATAGGCTGCCGTGTTGCGTGAAAAGCCGGTGTAATCGTACCATTCCTGGCGCAGGCCCAGATCGATGCGCAGCCTGTCGGTCACGTCCCAGCTGTCGGTGCCGTAGACCGCGATCATCCTGGCGTCGTACTTGCCGCCGATGAGCGAGGCGGCATTGGTCAAGGCGCCATTGTCGGTAACGTAACCGCTGACTGAGCCGGTCGAACCATAAGCGACAAGGTCGAGCACTTGCGGCTGATCGGCCACTTGCATCAGGTAATTCTGATAGACCCCGAAGATCGTGCTGCCCCAGGCCGCGCCATAGACGCCCACGCGAATATCGTGGCTGCCGAGGCCGGTCTCGAACTTGCGGGTGACGCTCAGGTCACCTTGGCCGGAATAGAATTTTGCGTCGGTATGGCGATACTGCGCCGACAGCACGAGGCCAGATTGGCTGTTCGGATCGTAGACGGTCGCGCCGTTGGTGCCGGCAATAGCATAGCCCAGCGACGCGACATTTCCGAATGCGGACTGCGCCGCCGAAAGATAGCCGGCGGCGAATGTGTCCGCGTCCACCGGGTTGGATGTCGTGTAGAGTGCATCGAAAGTCGAGCGGCCCTGCGTATATCCGGCCTTGGCGGAGACATGCCACTCGCCGAAATCGCCTTCGTAATCGACCTGCACATTGCCGAAGCGCATGTGACGGCCATTGGCGAGGTCGTAGGTGTCGCTCTGGATCTGTCCGCTGCCGTCGCGATAGGCGATATTAGCGGCGCGCAGCGCCGGCGTGTCGAGCGTGCCGGTCAGCGAATTGAGGTAGGGGTTCAGGCTGACCGAAGGATCGCGTGGGTCGGCCGTGGGCAGCGAGAGATAGAAGATATTGTGATCGTTGGTGTACTGGCCCGAAACCTTGATCGATCCGTTCTCGAAATCGTGCTTCAGGTTGGCCCGGATCTGGCCGCCCTTGTCCGAGGGGAAACCGGGGTCGCGATAGCCGTCGTTCTGGCGAAGGAAGCCGCCGACGGCATAGTAGGTGTCCTTGCCCAGCGGGCCTGACTGATAGGCGTCGAGGCGGTAGAGACCACTGGTCCCCAGTATCACTTGCGCCTGGCCCTGCGGCGTGTCGCTGCCGGTGCGGGTGATGACGTTGGCAATCGCCGCCGCGCCGCTGGCGTAGATCGGCGCCGGGCCGCCGCGCACCACTTCGACCCGCTGCGTCATCAGGTCGCTGCGGTTCATGCCGTCGCCGGAATTGAAGAAGTAACCGTCCAGATCGTGGAACAGCGGCAGGCCGTCCTGCTGGAAGTAGAGGTAGCCGCGGTCGGTGGGAATGCCGCGGACACGCGTGATGTTCTGCACTTCGCCGCCGGTCGATTCGACCTGGACGCCGGGAACGACGCTGAGAAGCTGCGCCATGCTCTGCGGGGCCAGCTTCTTGATGTCGTCTTCGGCAAGGGTGTTGACGGCGTAAGACACGTCGAAGCGGCGCTGTGCGCGGGCGGAGCCGGTGACGATGATGTCGGTCGGCTGCGCTTCCCCGTTCGCGGCGACGGTCGTTTCCGATTGGGCGAATGCGGCACCGCTGGAGAGCAGTGCGGCGGCAGCGGCATTCATCAGCAGAAATGACTTGATATGCATGGAGACCCTCATGAGCTTTCGTTCGTGAGGGGCGCTCTCGGCGCGTTTCGTGACGGTTTTAATTGCTTTCATGAAATTAAATGGAATGCCGCGCGGACTCTCGGTCCCGGGTTCCCAGAACGTCGTGCAGTGGGGTAAGCGCCGCGCCCAGAACCACGGCCTTGCTGCCGAGAGACGAGGCGCAGATGCGGGGGATCGGTGCCTGATACCCCGAAAAGAGCCGGTTGCAGTGGGCATCGACTTGCGCGGCAAGCTGGGCCAGTACCGCTTCGGGAAGGGCGCCGGATATGACCACGGCGCCCGGATCGAGCCAGGCGACGCCGCTGTGGACGGCCATCGCCAATTGCCCGGAGGCGCGCTCGATCCAGGCTTCGAAAACGCCGCGGTGGCTTTCCATCACCCCCTCCAGATCGGCCATCGAATCGGCCTTGGCTCCGGCCTTGCGCAAGGTTGCCAGCAGATCGATGCCGGAAGGGCGGGGCATATCGCCGGGGAACAGGCGGCCGACCTCCCCGGCATTGTGGAATTCGCCCGCGAAGAGGTCCCGTTCGGCGATGAGCCCGCCGCCGACGCCGTGGCCCAGGAAGAAGACCAGGATGGAGCGGTGGCGGCGCATGATCTCCGGGCGGTAATATTCGGCCAGTGCAGCCGCCGCGGCGTCGTTCTCGATCCAGACGGGCATGTCGAGGACGCCTTCCAGCACGTCCTGCAAGGGAATGTCGTTCCACGGCGCGATCCAGTCGACCACGCTGCGCCGGTTACGGTCGCCGCCTATGGCATATCCTGCGACGGCAACGCCCAGACCGAGGAACCGGCCGTGCATGAACCCGCGTTCGGCGGCCAGCGCGCGCAGCCGCTCATCGAGGGTGCGGGCGAATACTTTCGGGTCGCCTTGCGCGAAAGGGCGGGAATCCTCGAAGAGGATCTCGCCCCGGAAGTCTATGACGACAAGCTCCATCCAGCCGGGGTGGATCGTGGCGCCGACCGACCATCCACCATGTCCGGCGATGGCAACCGGGATTGTCGGGCGACCTCGGACGGTCAGCGGGTTCGCGGGATTTTCCTCGATCAGCCCGAGCACGCCAAGCTGCTGCGTCAGGCGCGTCAGCGTGGCGGCATTGATATCCAGGGCCTGGGCAAGATGGACGCGGGCGGTGGGACCATGGATGCGCAGATGCTGCACCACCCGGCGCTGGGTATCGCTGAGCTGGAGCTGGGAACGTGGCGGGACCGGCATGCCGCGGCCCATATATTTTCATTGCGTCAAAAAAATGAAGGCAACCGGAGCTAGGGGCTTGGCCATGTCCCGCTCGCCCCAATCCCCGCATGAGATCAGGCCCGAAAGTGGCCTGACCCATGTGGTACGGATCGGCTACAGTTCGGGAAATCTCGGCAAGAGTTTCGTCTGGACCAGCTTCGAAAGCGTACTGCTCTATTTCCTGGTTCTGCACGTGGGCGTTCCGGTGGTATTTGCGGGAGGCCTGCTGACAGTTCTGATGGTGTGGGACGGACTTGCCGACCTTGGGGTTTCCTATCGCACGGATCGAACCGGGCGGCGTGACGGGTTGGCGCGGCTGATCCTGATCGGTGCGCCGTTGTGCGGCGGTTTCTTCGTGCTGGTCTACGCGGCGCCTTTGCTGGCGGGAAGCGGTACTGTCGGCACCGTGCTTGCCGTGATGGCGGTCGTCGCCAGCAGGGTCGGCTATACGCTCTGCGATGTCGGGCATAACACCTTGCTGGTGCGGGTCGCGGCGGCGGATCGCTATGCCGCAGGCGTCTCGGCGCTTCGGCTGATTTTCAGCGCCCTGGGCGCCGGCTGCGCGGGACTGGCGCTGGCGCGGGTTCTGTCGCTTGAGGACATGGCCGACCAGGGCCGCGCCTTCATTGCATTCGGGCTGACGGGGGGCGGGCTGTATCTCGTAACCCTGTTCGTCGCGCGGGGAGTGACCCGTCATCTACCGGCTACGTCCAGCGAACCTGTGCGCGGATCCGCTTTGCAGATGGCCCGCAACTTGTGGAGCAACCGCGACTACCGCGCGGTGCTGGGCATCATCGCGGTCCAGAGTGCGCTGATTCCGTTCTTCACGCGCGCCTTGCCGTTCCTGGGCCGTGCGATCATGGCCGATCCTGCCTGGCCGGGATGGGCGCTGAGCGTGATCACGCTGGGACAGAGCCTGTCGCTTCCGCTCTGGATGCTGGCAGCACGGCGGCGTGGTTCGCGGGACCTGATGGCTTTCGCGCACCTCGGACTGCTGCTGGCGCTAGCCGGTTTCGCGCTCACGTTCGGGCATGCCACAGCGACCGGGTTCCTCGCGCTTCTGGGTGTCAGCCAGGCGGGAATGGGCATGGCTGTCTGGGCCATGCTGGCATCGAGCATCAGATCGCGCGGCCCGGGGCATGACGGGGGAGAGGCTTTGCCTGTGGGCCTGTTCCTGGCGACGCTGAAAGTGGCTTCCGGCATGGGAACGATGGTTCTTTCGGCCCTGCTGGCGGCGGCGGGCATCGACCCGATGCATGGTGCGGGAGAAAGCGCGCAAGCGGCGCTGCTGGCAAGCGTGGGCATACCGATGGCCGGCTCGGTCGTTCTGCTGATCGCCCATTGCCTTGCCAATGCTCCCGGCAGGCGGGCGCAAGCCCCGGCGCACCTTTCGCCGGGGTGAAGATGCGCGAGCGATGCCGGCGTTCGGCGCCCCGCATTGCGCGCGGGTTCGTCGAAGCGCCGATCAGGATCAGCCGGGGGCGACCCGGGGGCTCTTCGGGATACGAAAGAAGACCAGGCTGTCCACAAGGCTCGCGCACCTTCGACGCTGAGACGCCGGGTTAGGTGCAAACCCTCATCGGAAAATCGCGGGGGAAGCGATATTGTCGATCTTTCGCTTCCCCGCGCGCACTACCAGAGCTTGCCCATGCGATAGGTCAGCGAGAAAAATCCCGTGGGCTGGGTTTTCTTTTCCACCAGCGGGCTGTCCTTCACGTCGCCCAGCAGAGTCGTGACCCCGGCCGTGGCGCTGGCCGAGAGGCGGTTGGTCAGGCGGTAGACGAGCGTGACATTGGCGGAGGCATCCTTGAAGCCGCTGCCGGCGCGGAACTGCGAAAGACCGGATGCCTGCGCCTCGCGGGCGGTAATGCCGAAATAGCGGTCGTTGTTCTTGCGGTCGCCCCAGGTCACCACGGCGGCGGGCACGAGGGTGAGGCGCGGCGAGACGGGGACGGGATAGGCCAGGCTCGCGTCCACGGTAACGCCCCCGGTGCCGCCCACGAAGCCCTGGGTTCCGCCGATGGTCGCCATGGCGCCGCCCGCCCTGAAGGAACCGAAGATGCGCGCGCCCGCGCCGAAGTCCACGCCTCTGACGCCGTCGGGAACGTCGCGGCGGCGGTAGCCCGGGGTCAGGGCGATGCTGGCGCCGATCGTGAAGTCGCGCGTCTCGATGGCCTTGGCACCGATACCGTCCCGCAAGTTGGCAAAGAACGGGCCGGAGACGATATCGAGAGCGGGCAGGGGCAGGACGCGGTAGTCGTCGGCGCCCTGGTAGACGGGGACCACGGCAGCGCCCATGCCGATGATCACGCGATCGGCGCTGACCTGCGGGGCTTCGTCATTGCTGTTCTGGGCGTGGGCGGCGTTACCGAACAAGGCTGCGGCCAGGCCGATGGCAAGGCCGCTGGCGCCGTTGTGAAACTTCATCCTGATACTGATCCATTCTGGTTGCGTGTCGACGGAGGCAAACTTCCGCCTCTCTCTTGATGAGATGCCGCAAGGGCCTGCTTCCTCATCGAAAAGTTGCATAGGCGGAAACCTTGCCAGCGGCAGCGCGCAAAAGCGGTTGTTCGACGGCGCGTGCATGGCTAGCGTCCCGGCGGCCGCACCTCGGGGATTGAGCAAGCAGAAGTCATGGAAAGCAGCGGTCTTCTCGAGGCCTTTCTGGCCCTTCGGGCGGCCTTGCACAGATATCTGTCCTTGCAGGGCGCATCGCCGGACGAGGCGGAGGATATCCTGCAGGAGGCCGGTGTGAAACTGGCCGAGAAATCGCTGTCATCCATCGAGAACCCGCGCGCCTATCTCTATCGGATGGTTCACAATCTCTTTGTCCTGCACCGGCGCACCGCCAGCCGCCGAACGCGGCGGGACGAAGCCTGGGCAGGCGTTCATAGCGGCGATCCGCCGGAAATGGACGAGACGCCTTCGGCCGAAACGGGGCTGATCGCGCGCGAGCAACTGGCCATCCTGCAAAGTGCGATCAGCGCGCTTCCCGAGCGGACCAGGACGATCTTTCGGCGCTTCCGCCTGGACGGCGTGCCGCAGCGGCAGATCGCGGCGGAACTGGGGATCAGTCTCAGCGCCGTGGAGAAGCATTTGGCCAAGGCCTACGAGGCGATCGCCGTTAGGCGGCGGAAAATCGATGGGGCGGCATGGGGCGCGCGGCATCTCATGAGCAAGGAGGGCCGCCATGGACAGTGATATCGACCTTGCCATGCGGCGCGAAGCGATCGGTTGGCTTGTCCGTCTGCGCGATGCGGAAGATGCCGACTGGCTGCATTTCGAGCAATGGCTGGCCCAGAATTCTGGCCAAGCCGCCGCCTATCGGGAGATCGAGGACCTCGATATCGTTATCGGTCCTTTGCTGGACCGGGTCGATTTCCAGGGTGCGGCCAATGACGACGCGCTTGCCGGGCGGCCGGGCCGGACCCGGGGCAGGTGGCTTGTCGGTGGCGGCGCGTTGGCGGCGATGGTGCTGGCGGCCCTGGCGATCGTTCCGCAGTTTCTGCATGATCGCTACGAAGTGCGTAGCGGCAAGGGCGAAACCCGGATCGTCTTGCTGGAAGGCGGCACGCGGGTGACGCTCAATGGAAACAGCCGGATCATCCTCGACCGGAAAGATCCACGCTTTGCGGAACTGACCTCGGGAGAGGCGCTGTTCGAAGTGCGCCATGATGCCCGCCGTCCTTTCCGTGTCCTTGTCGGCAGCAGAATCGTCGAGGATGCCGGTACGGTTTTCAATCTGGCCTACGAGGGCAGCTCCCTTCGCCTGGCCGTTGCCGAGGGCAAGGTCATCTATGCTCCGGGAGCGGGCCAGACCGAACTGGAGGCCGGGGAGGGCCTCGAGACTTCGGCGGACGGAACGAACGTCGTCATCGGCGCCGTCCGCAAGGAGTCGGTGGGCGGCTGGCGGCAGGGCGAACTGACCTATCAGGGCGAGCCACTGTCGGCGGTGGCCGCAGACCTTTCCCGCCTGCTCGGCGTGGCGGTGCGGGTGGATCCGGCAATCGCCGCGCGGCCCTATTTCGGGACCATCCTGCTGCGGCGGGGCGATGCCACGCAGTTGCAGGCGCTGATGGCGGCGCTCGATGTTGAGGCGGTTTCCGATGGGAACGGGATCACCATGAAGCCCCATGGCGATGGAATACCTTAGCCGCCGCAGCCGGGTCCTGTGCCTGTCCATCGCCCCGTTCATTGCCCCGTTCATCGCATTGCCCGCTCTGGTGGCAGGTGGATCCGCACCGGCTCGCGCCGAGACATTCCGGGTTGCGCCCGGCCCGCTGGGCGAAGTGATAACGCAGATCGGACGGCAGGCAGGGGCGACGATCGTGCTCGCGGACCCGCAAGTCGCGGGCCGCCCGTCTCCGGGCGTTTCCGGCACGCTGCCCTTGCGCGCGGCGCTGCGGCAGGCCTTGCGCGGGACCGGTGCCGAAGCGGTGTTCATCACGCCTTCGGTCATTCGGATCCGTGTCGAAACGGGCAAGGGCGAGCCTCGACAGGTCCGGCGTACAGCGCTCGTTCCAGCACCCGTCGGCGCCGACATCCTCGTGACCGCGAGCAAGCAGGGACTGGCCCTCGACACCTATCCGGGATCCGCCAAGGTGATCCGTCTCGACGAAAGCGGCTTTGCCTCGCAGGCCGGGGAGGGCAGTGCGGCGATCACGCGGCTTTCTCCGGCGCTGGGTGCGACCAACCTGGGGCGGGGGCGCAACAAGCTGTTCATTCGCGGCATTGCCGACAGCAGCTTCAGCGGGCCGACCCAGACCACCACCGGACAGTATCTGGGCGATGTAAGGCTCACCTACAACGCACCGGATCCAGATCTCAATCTCTATGACATGGAGCGTATAGAAGTCCTGGCCGGGCCGCAGGGCACGCTTTACGGACCCAGCTCCCTTGGCGGCATTCTGCGGCTGGAGCCCAACAGGCCGAGTGTGCAGGCGCTCTCCCTTAGCGCCAGCACGGGCCTCGGCTTCACGCGCCACGGCGGGGCCAGCTTCGAAGGTGCGGTCATGGCCAATGTCCCGGTCGATGCGGACAAGGCGCTTCGCGTGGTCCTGTTCGGCGGGCGGGCAGGAGGCTACATCGATGCGCCGCAGCAGGGGCGCAGGAACGTCAACGCCACCGTGAACTACGGTCAGCGCACGACACTGCGCTTCGAAGACCTTGGCGGCTGGACGATCGACCTTGGCACGGTGTTCCAGAATTTCCGCAGCGGCGACGGACAGTACCTCTTGCGCGGAGAGCCAGCCCTGACCCGGTCCGGCACCGTGCCGCAGCCTTACGAGAACAACTATCGCCTCGCTTTCGTCACCGCGACACGTAGATTCGGGGCGGTCGACCTGACGAGCGTGACATCGGCGGTGCGGCAGGATCTTTCGACCGTGTTCGACGCCACCGGCTATGACGGTTCGGACAATGCCTACCGGCTGGGAGAGGATCAGACGGTCACGCTCATTTCGCAGGAAATGCGGATTTCGGGAGGGCGCGGGGCCGCACCCTGGGTGGCGGGTTTCGCGCTGGCCCGCAGTACCAACCGGCGCGACCTGTCGATCGGCACGCCCACGGACTGGACGGACAGCGCGGGCTTGCAGGACGACCAGCTGGAAACGGCGGTCTTCGCGCAGGCGTCACGCCCGCTCCTTGCCAACCTCACCGCAACGGCCGGTCTGCGCCTGACCACTTCACACAGCAAGCGCCGGGCATTCCATATCGACGTCGAGGGGCTGGCAGGCAGGACCGGCAATACCCGGCGCCTTTCCGGGACCTTGGGTCTGGTCTGGAAACCGTTTCCCCAGGCAAGCCTTTTTGCCGATTTCCGGCAGGGCTACCGACCCGGCGGACTGGGCTTTGCCGTTTCCGGCAATACCGTTCAGACCAGGCAATATGCACCCGACGATCTCAGGATGATCGAGTGGGGCCTGCGCTGGGGAGCATCCGGCCCCGTCCAGCTTCAGGCGACGATGTTCCTGGTGGATTGGCGGAACATCCAGGCGGACCTCGTCGGACCATATGCCATCCCTTACACGACCAACATCGGCCGGGGCGTGATCCACGGGCTGGATACGGAAATCGTCGTTCGCCCGCTGGCTTCGCTGACGTTCAAGGCGTCCGGCTTCTTCAATCGCAGCCGTCTGAGAAATGCGAGCGTGACCGTGTTTGACGAAGCCGAAGGGGGCACGGCCTATGCTCTTCCGAACGTTCCGCGCCGGGGGGCAAGGCTGTCATCGGCCTGGGAACAGGCGGTCGGCCGCGATGCGCGCTTTCGGCTCGATGCCGCGCTTCGCTATGTCGGCCCGTCGCGGCTGGGCGTGGGATCCTATCTCGACATCCCGCAGGGCGACTATCTCGTTTGCGACTTTTCCGCGGGCGTGGAGCGGCGGGGGCTGGGCCTCTCGCTGGATGTCTACAACCTGCTCGATTCCCGCGGCAATACGTTCAGCTACGGCAATCCCGTCGGGGTCGGGCAGGGCAACCAGTGGACGCCGCTGAGGCCGAGGACCGTGAAGATCACCGCGCGGGCGGCTTTCTGAAACGACATGCACTTTCCCCGCCCCGTTTCGACAAGGAGGGGAAAGTGCCGATGACGGTTACCAGGGCTTCGCCGGTGGTCCGTCGGTCATCGTGATGGGCATTATGTCGCCCTTGGCGTCGTACTGGATTTCCTCGATGGCGATCTGGCGCTCGCCGTCGAAGGGCTCCTTGCCCGCTGCGCGGTCCCAGCGGTGGTAGACGATGAACCATCGTCCGTCCTTGTGCTGCACGAAGCTGTGATGGCCCGGGCCCTGATGCGTGGCATCGCTGGTCAGGATCGCGCCGCGATAGGTCCAGGGGCCGGTGGGCGAGGACGCCGTGGCGTAGTGGACCGAGTAGCTCGAACCGTTGAACTTCCCGTGGCTGTACGAGAGGTAGTAGATGCCGCCGCGCTCATGCATGAACGCGCCTTCGGTGAAGTGCGGCGGCTGCTGCACTTTCACTTCGCGGCGGATCGAGGTCATGTCCTTGTTCAGTTCGAACACCCGCAGGGTCGAACCCGCGCTGCCGCCAGCGTAGAAATAGGGCTTCTTCGTCTTGGGATCGATGAAGACCATCGGATCGATCGCCTCGAAGCCGTTGCCGCCGGTCAGCAGCGGCTTGCCCACGTCTTGGTAGGGGCCTTCCGGCTTGTCCGCCACGGCCACGCCGATCCGGCTCGGCGTGGGGTTCTGCGGGCCGACCGAGTAGTAGAGATACCACTTGCCGTTCGCCTGGGCGACGCCCGGCGCCCAGAGGAAGTGATCCTTCGCGCCGTCGTCTCCGATCCACTTGATCGCGTCGCGCCGGATCACGGTGCCGCGATCCTGCCAGGTCTTGAGGTCGGTGGTCGAGAAGGCGCCGAAGCGGTCGGCGGACCAGCTTCCGCCGGGACCGCCCGTGGGGAACACCCATAGCGCGTCGCCGATGACGACGGCATGGGGGTCGGCGCCCTCGAACTGCGGATTGTCCGCAAGCAGGGGAGCGCCCAAGCCAAGCGCCGCCATGGCGAGGGAACCGGCGAGGAGAAGCCGACCCTTCATCAGAAGCGCGCCCGGAAGCCGACAGAGTAGGTGCTGTCATCCGTGCGGGTGTCGCGGATGAAGTAGCTGTCGTTGATATAGCTGCGATAGCGCGAGCGCAGCACGTTGGTGCCGTCCACCGTGAAGGTCAGGTTCGGCGTCACGTCATAGGAAAGGCTGAAGTCGAGACGGCCGTTGGGGCGCACGTAGTTGAGCCAGACCGGATCTTCGACCGGGCGGACGTCGCCCGCGCCGGTGCGGTTTTCGTCGAAGTACTTCGAGCGGTAGGTATAGACCACGCGTGCCGACAGGCCCTTGCGGTCGTAGAGCAGGCCCGCGTTGAAGTTGTACTTCGAGACACCCTGCAGGGTGTAGCCTGCCAGCGGATCGCTGCCGCCGATCTCGCTGTCGGCAATGGTGAAGTTGCCGAAGACGCCGAAGCCTGCGAGATCGCCGGGCAGGAAGTCGAAGAACGTCTGGCCGCTGACCTCGATGCCCTTGAGCTTCGCCTGCCCCACGTTGCGCGGGCGGGAGATGTTGTAGACGACGCCGTCGATCGTTTCCGCCGCCACGTCGTTGACCACGCGGTTGCTGATGTCACGGTAATAGGCGCCCACGGCGAAGTAGCCCGACTTCCAGTAGTATTCCAGCGTCGCGTCGAAGCTGTCCGACATCTGCGGCTTGAGGTTCGGGTTGCCGCCCGAGCCGCCGTTGCGGATGTTGGGGTTGGTCGAGACGATGTAGTTCAGGCCCGGATTGAGCGAGCCGAATGCCGGGCGGGCCAGCGTCTTGGCATAAGTCGCGCGGGCCTGGAGGCCGCCGCCGAACTGGAGGCGGGCGCTGGCGTTGGGCAGCCAGTCGGTGTCGCTGGTGTCGGACGTGCTGAGGACCGGCTGGCCGTCGACATTGCCGGTGCCGCTGATCGTGCGGTCGGTCCGGCTGTAACGGACGCCCACCTTGCCGTCGAGCGTGAGCGAGCCGAGCGGGATCTCGTAGCCGCCCTGGATATAGGCGGCATAGGTCTTCTCGTTCGCTTCGAAGCGGCGGGTCGGATCGAAGGGTGGACGGCCGGAAGGTGCGCCGAAGAAGGCGCGCAGGTTTTCCTGGCCTTCGTCGGAGAGCAGGTAGCCGCGATCGGCCACCGCGAAGGGCGCGCCCTTGTTGATCTGCGGAATGCCCGGCGCCAGGATGAAGAAGTCGTCCGGCAGGCCTGCGGCGCTGGCCGGCGTGTTGCCCGATCCGCCCGGAGGCGCAACGCTCAGCTGGACCTGCTGGAACAGCGCGCCGCGATCGGCGTAGCGGCCGCCGAATTCGATCGTCTTGAGGAAAGTGTCGGTCTCATAGGAGCCGTCGAGCTTGACCGCGAAGAGATCGCCCTTGGAGCGGGTGTATTCCTGATAGAGGCCGTTGACGAACGTGAAGTCGTCCGGGAACGCCATGGGATTGCCGGGAACGGTGACCCGCGCCGTATGGTCGGGATTGTCGAAGTCGACATTGACCTGGCCGACCTTCTTGCCGGTATCGACGATGAAGGTCTCGTTGCGGACCAGCGATTCCTGGTACGACACGTCGAGGCCCAGCTTCAGGCGATCGCCGTCGTACTTCGTGCCGCCCGCGATGACGAAGCTGTCGGTCTTGTTGTTCCGCGCCTGCATCGAGGTGAAGGAGCTGACGTTGTTGAACGTGCCGCCGGTAAGGTTGCACAGTTCCTGCTGCGAGGCATCGCCCTTGAAGCCATCGGTCCCGAGGTTGGCGGTGAAGCAGTTGCCGTCCGTGGTCACGCCGGTGACGCTGTCGGAATTGAAGAGCTGGTATTCGTAGAATGCCGTGGCGGTCTTGCCGCGATAGGCCGAATAGAGCCCGTCTACATAGACTTCCAGATTCGGCGCGGCCTGCCACTGCAACGAGGCATTGAGCTGCGGACGCGAATAGCTGCCATATTCATTGAGACCGCCGGTCGAGATCGGGATCGCCATGCCGGTGGCTTCGCCGCCCAGCACGTTACCGGCGCGGCGTTCCGCCACGTAGTTGGTCGGGCGGTTGAACTTGATGTTGTACCACGAGGCGTTCACCAGCAGCCCGATTTCGCCGATGCCGGTATCCCAGCGATCGGTCCAGAGCGCGCTGACCTGGGGGCCCAGCTTCTCCGCATTGGATGCGTAGTTCAGCTTGCCGCTGATCGCGAGCGTGGGGTCCTTGTAGTTGAAGGCCTTGTTGAGCTTCAGGTCGATCGTGCCGGCCACGCCGCCTTCGATCAGGTTGGCGGTGTTGGACTTGTACACGTCCACGCGGGAAAGCGCTTCGGCGGGCAGGTCCTGGAAAGCGAAGCCGCGGCCTTCCGCCGTGAAGATTTCGCGCCCGTCCAGCGTCGTCATGATGTCGCCAAGGCCGCGGATCAGCGGGTTGACGATCTCGTTGTTGCCGCCGACCGTCACCTGGACGCCGGGAACGCGCTGGAGCGCGGCGGCAGTGGTGGGATCCGGGAACTTGCCGATATCCTGCGCGACGATCGATTCGACTACTTGCGGCGCGTCCCGCTTGATGTCGGCCGCGCGCGAAAGGCTGGCGCGAATGCCGGTCACCACGATTTCGTTGCCCGGTGCTTCGTTGCCCGGCGCCGGCGCGGCGTCGGCCGCGCTGTCGTCTGCCGGGGCCGATTGCGAGTCCTGTGCCTGCGCGGGCACCACGAACAGGAGCGAAACCGAGCTCAAGAGGATTGCCGAACGGCGCTTCACAGATCTTCTCCCTTTTCTCGCCCGGTCGCAGCGACGCTGCGGGGCTTGCCGGCGGGTCTCTAGTCCGAACCCGTGCGGCGTTGCAACTAATTATCTTATTTATCCGAATGTAGCGATTTGAGGTGAGTTGACCGCGAGTGCCGCCGAGTGGTTGGAAATCGATTGTAAAGGCGCGACGGGCGGGCGCGTGGCCTTGTCAGCGACAATGCAGCAAGTTCTAGAAAACGCTCGATATCTGTGCTTCGGAAAGCGCCCTATTGCTGCGACAGAGGCCTTTTTATCTCGATCGGCCATGCTTCCAGACTACGGATCATCGCTTCGCCTCCCAAGGCACTGACGCTCCAGGTGAGGGCGCCTTCGCCTCTGAAGAACCGGTCGGTTATCGTCCGGGTTCCGCCTTCTGCGTAAAGCTCGGCGATCGACCGATCCACGATCAACCTGAACGATATCTCGCGCTCGCCCGGCGGCAGGACCGCGATATGCCGTCCGGCGAAAGCGTCATGGACATGGGGACCAGAACGGGTGCGGTCGATGAAGATCTCGCGCGTTGCGGGCGTATAGCCGATCACCAACTGATAGCCCTTTGCGTCGGTCAGGTTCAGCGTCACCTGCTGCGCCGTCATCGGATCCAGCGTGAGGCGCATATCCAGGCTTTCGCCGAGGGGAAGCACTTTCGGTTCCTGCGTGACCTTGAGGTTCGTGACGCGGTGGACGGCGCCCCGATACTTTTCGAGTTCCCGCACCGGCGCCTGTGCGAGCCGCCATGCGGTTCCTTCCCGCCGCAGCGACAGGGTTCTCGCAACCGTCATCAGGCCGCGCGCGGGATAGGTAGGAATGGCATGGGCATAGCGCAGATTGGTGGCCCAGCCGATCCAGACCCGGCGACCGTCGGGAACGCCGTTCCAGGATGCGGAGGCGTAGAAATCGGCGCCTTGATCGGTCCAGACCGGTGCGTCCGTCCAGCCGGGTTCCAGCGAGAACCGGTGGCCGTCGAAACTGCCCACAAACCATTGTCCGCCCGAGCCATTGGGAGCATCGTTGCCCTGGCTGACGCTGAGAACCCATTTCTTCTCGCCCGCCTTTCCGCCTTCTACGGGCAGTTCGAACAGGTCGGGACATTCCCAGTTGATTCCTCGACTGGACGGTGTCGGCCCGAAATCGCTTTCGTGCCGCCAGTCCTTCAGGTCTGCGGAACTGTAGATCGAGGCTTTCTTCTCAGTCGCTTTCGCCACGACCATGACCCAGCGCTGCGTCGGTTCGTGCCAGAAGACCTTGGGGTCCCGGAATTCGGTGGACCCGATATCCAGCACTTTGCCGAAAGGCGTGAAAGTGCGGCCGCGATCGTTGCTGTAGGCGACGAACTGCGACTGGTTGCGCGTCCTGGGGTCGAAGCCGGTGTAGATCGCCACCATGGCCGGTTTGCCATCTTTCCCGAAACCGGAACTGTTCTTCCAGTCGATCACGGCGCTGCCGGAAAACGCCATGACCTCGGTTTCGGGAATGGCGACCGGCAATTCCTGCCAGTTCACCAGATCGCGGCTTACGGCATGGCCCCAGCTTATATGGCCCCAGCGGTCGCCATGCGGATTGTACTGGAAGAACAGGTGATACTCGCCGTCGTAATAGACCAGCCCGTTGGGGTCGTTCATCCAGTTGCGCTGCGGCGCGAAATGGAATGTCGGTGCGGGATCTGCCTTGGGCCACGGCGCCTGGGCGGGCGCGCTGGTCGCCAGTGCCAGGAGCACGGCAGCGGGAATAGCCGAGGCAAGGCGCCAGGGCGCCGATACGGATGCCCGCGAACCGACCGTTTTCACATCACGCTCCCTTTTATAATATTTATCATTCTTATGGCGTGATGTGACGATTATCAATCGGGAATCGGGGTCTATTCCGCTTCGGGTTCGCGTTCCTCGATCAGTACCAGCACGTCCCCGATGATCCGGCGCATGGCGATGCGCGCGGCTTCGACGTCGCGGGAGGCGATGGCGGTCCGTACCTTGGAGTGCTCGGAAACGTCGGCCGTGCGGCCCTTGATGCGATTGGTGAAGCGGATCGACGTGCGCAGCGCCGTGCTGACGATTTCGCGTAGCTGGATGTAGAACGGGTTCTTCGAGGCGCGCAGCACGGCGACATGGAAGGCGATGTCTGCTTCCAGCGGATCGTCGAGCCCTCGTTCTGCGGCAACCATGCGCTGCAGGCCTTCGTCGATGCGCTTGATGTCCTCCTCGCTGGCGACCTGGGCAGCCAGAGCGGCGGCTTCCGGTTCGACGGCGACTCGCAGTTCGTTGAATTGCCGCAGCAGATCGACCGAGAGCTTGCGCTCCAGCATCCAGCGCAGGACGTCGGTATCGAAAAGGTTCCACGAGGATGTGGGCTGGACGGTAGTGCCCTGCCGCGGCCGGGCGCTCAGAAGGCCCTTGGCGGTCAGCATCTTCACGGCTTCCCGGGTGACGGAACGACTGACGCCGTGAATGCTGGCCAGTTCCGCCTCCGTCGGGAAGACCGCATTCTCGTACTTGCCGGTCACGATGGCGCGGCCGATCGTATCGAGCAGGCCGTACGTCAGATTCCGGCCCAGTTGTGCAACGGGTTCCTCAACGATGAGATGCGATGACCGTGCCACCAACCTGGATATCCTTTTCGTTTTATTGCTTATGCAAAGCTAGAGGTGTCGCACCCTGTCCCGCCCGGCAGTGGCCTTTGATATGATAATTGCTCGACCGTGATAACCTTTATCTGAGTATACTATTCGGCGGAGCGCGGATCGTGCCGCCTGGCCTCTCACCTTGCGCTCGGCCGCTTTCGTGCCTGAGGGCCTCATAGACCCCTTATTGTGATGATTGATATTATAAATAGGCCTGGCAGTCGCTAAGAGGTGACCCTTGATGATTCGCGGGCCGCGAAAAAGACGTGGCTCCGGCATCGCGAAGCCGAGAACCGGGGAGACGAGATGAAACTGGCGACAATCGGTCCGCACTGCCTTGTGCCGAACAAGGCCCGCCCCAGCTGCGACGCGCAGCTGAAAATCATGGGACCCCAGTGAGCGGCGCCTTCATCGCGGTCGACTGGGGCACCACCAACCGCCGCGCCTATGTGGTGGATGGCGGCGAGGTCGTTGCCACGGAGCGCGACGACATGGGCATCCTCTCCGTCCCGTCAGGCGGCTTTCCGGCTGCCGTCGCGGCGCTGCGCGAAAGGCATGGCGGCTTGCCGATGCTTCTGGCGGGCATGGTCGGATCCAATCGGGGCTGGCACGATGCGGGCTATGTTGCGGCACCGGCCGGGATCGCGGACCTTGCGGCAGGACTGGCCACACCCGAACCGGGCGTCGCCATCGTGCCGGGTGTCTGCCGGAACGACGAGCACCGCCAGGATGTCATGCGGGGCGAGGAAGTGCAGCTGCTGGGCGCCGTTGCCGCGGGGCTGGCGCCTGCGGACGCGCTGCTCTGTCAGCCCGGCACCCATGCCAAGTGGGCGGAGATGCGCGGCGGCAGTCTGGCCGACTTCACCACGGCCATGACTGGAGAGATGTTCGCCCTGCTAAAGGCCCATGCGCTGATCGGCCCGGAGATGACGGGCGAAGTCGATGCCACGGAGCACTTCCGCCAGGGCGTCGAAGCGAGCGCCGATCAGGACCTGCTGGCCGCGCTGTTCGGTGTGCGCGCCGCCGCCGTACTCGACAGGCGGGCACCGGGAACGGCCAAGGCCTATGTCAGCGGCCTCCTGCTCGGCAGCGACTGCCGTGCCCGCATCGTGCCGGGACGGACCGTGCATCTCCTCGCCGACGGCCTGCTTGCAAGGCTCTATTCCACCGCCATCGCCATTGTCGGAGGAGAGGCCGTCGTCGTCGACAGCCATGTCTCCTTCGTCGCCGGCATCACCCGCATATGGGACATGACATCATGATCGACCTTTCTACCGCGCTGGCTGAGCTTCCGCTCGTGGCTATCCTGCGGGGCATTCGCCCCGACGAGATCGAAGCCGCTGCCGACGTCCTCGTGGAGGCGGGCTTTCGCCTGATCGAGGTGCCGCTCAATTCGCCGGACCCGCTTGCCAGCATCGAGAAGCTGGCGCGCCGCGTGGGGGACAGTGCCATCGTCGGCGCGGGCACGGTGCTGACGACCACGCAAGTGGCACAAGTTGAGGATGCGGGCGGGGCGATGATCGTCTCGCCCAACACCGATCTGGCCGTGATCACGGAAAGCGCGAAGCGCGGCCTGGTGTCCTTGCCGGGCTATTTCACGCCGAGCGAGGCCTTCGCCGCACTGGCGGCGGGGGCGAGCGGCCTCAAGCTGTTCCCGGCGGAAGCCGCCAGCCCTGCCGTGGTCAAGGCGCAGCGCGCGGTCCTGCCCAAGGACGTGCCGCTGCTGGCGGTGGGCGGTATCGCGCCCGACAACATGGCTCCGTGGCGGCAGGCCGGGGCGGACGGCTTCGGCCTGGGTTCGGCGCTCTACAAGGCGGGGCTGACGACGCAGGAAATCGCCGCCAATGCGCGCGCCTTCGCGCAGGCCTGGGCGGAGATGGAGGGGCGGGCATGATCCGCGCACTGGTCTCTACAGCCTGTCTGGCGATGGCGCTCGGCGGCTGCGCGGCCACTGGTCCGCAGGGCGCCGCTACGTTGACGAATCCGCTGCTGGCCAGCGGGCCGGATCCGTGGATCGTCCATCACGGCAAGACCTTCTACTTCCTCGGCACCAAGGGCGACCGGATCGCCATCCGGCAGACCGACGACCTGTCGAAGCTGGCCGAAGCGCCCGAGCATACGATCTGGACGCCACCAGCGAGCGGCCCCAATGCCGAGGGCATCTGGGCGCCGGAACTGCACCGTCTCGATGGGAAGTGGTACGTCTACTATACCGCCGCGCAGGACGGTCACAACGATGATGCCCATCGCGGCGTCTTCGTGCTGGAGAATGCCGGTGCCGACCCGCTCAAGGGCGAGTGGATCGACCGTGGCCGCGTCAATACGCGCATGACCGGCCTTGACGGCACGGTCTTCGAGCACGGCGGCAAGCGCTGGTTCGTCTATTCCGCCTATGACGGCCCCGACAGCGTATTGGCCATTGCGCCGATGACGAACCCCTGGACTCTTGGCCCCGGAGAAACGGTGATCGCGCGGCCCGACCAGCCTTTCGAGCGGCAGGGCGGCAGGCAGATTCTGGAAGGGCCGGAGTTTCTGGAAGGCCCCCGAGGCGATCTGTTTCTGGCCTACTCGGCCAGCGCCTGCTGGTCCGACGACTACGCGCTGGGCCTGCTTCATGCCCGGCCGGGCAGCGACCCGCTGGATCCGGCGAGCTGGACCAAGTCGCCGCGCCCTGTGCTGGCCAAGTCGCCTGAGAACAACGTCTATGCGACCGGGCACAACGGCTTCTTCACAACCGACGGCGGACGGCAGACCTGGATCGTCTATCATGCCAACGACGGGGCCGACCGCAAGTGTACCGGTGCCCGCTCGCCGCGCGTGCAGCGCATGGAATGGAGCAAGGACGGCAAGCCGGTGTTCCCGGTTCCCGCCCGCGCGGGCGATCCGGTTCCGGCACCGAAACCGTAACCAAGCCATCCCTCTCTCCCGCCGGGAGAGAGGGATGGCCTTAGATCGGTGTCAGGGCCTCAGAAGCGAGAGGTTCACGGCATCGCCCATGGCGCGCAGGCCCGCGTCGTTGGGGTGGAGATGATCGCCGGGATCGAATTCCGGCCGGAGATCGCCGGGGGCCGAAGGATTGCGCACGGCGGCGTCGAAATCGATCACCCCGTCGAAGATCGTGCGGCTGCGGATTGCCGCGTTCACCGTCTGGCGCGTCTGCTCCTTGGCGGGTGACATGTAGCCGGCGTGCAGCGCAGGGGTCATGGTACCGCCGATCACCTTGATGCCCAGGGCATGGGCGCGGGCCACGAACTGGCGGTAGCCGTAGAGCAACTGGTCGGCTGTAACGGCATCGGGGCCGCTTTCGCTGCCCGCGCCGATATCGTTGATGCCTTCCAGGAAGATCACGTGCGTGACGTTGGGCACGCTGGCGACATCGCGCCAGAAACGGTCGAGGGCAGAGGTCGCCCGGCCCGCCTTGAGCACGCGGTTGCCGCTGATGCCCATGTTGACGACGCCGCAGCGCTGCGCGGCGGGGAGAGCGGCCAGGCGCTCGGCCAGGCGGCCCGGCCAGCCGCGGGTCTGCGGCGAAAGGCCGAGATAGCCGTCCGTGATCGAATCCCCGAAGGCGACCACGGTGCAGGGCGCCTGCGCCGCGCGGATCGAGACCAGCGAAAGATAGGGCCGCGCCTTGATCGGCGTGAAGCTTGCGCCCGGCGTGGTCGGCGCGAAGGCCATCTCCATGCCGAGATTGGTCCTTCCGGGCCGCGTCGGGGTGGAAAAGCTGACGCTGACGATCACGTCCTGCCCGATATGGAACGGCGCGTTGATCGGGTCGCTCAGCACCGTGCCGCCCTTCGGCAGCGCTACCGACTGGAGGCCGGAGAAGCGGATGGCATGGACGGGGTTGGTGCCGATCTCGGTTCCCAGCGGGCCGGTGGGACTGGCGATGGTCACGCCCGCGACGCCGAGCGGCTTGTCGCCTTCCGCATTGCTGAGGGTAAGCTGCATCGCGTCCCCGGCCTGGGTCAGGCGGACGCGGTAGCGGTAGGTTCCGGCGGGCTGTTCCGGCTCGTTCGCGCCGCTGTCGGCCGGGGCATAGCCCCAAGCACCGGCCCATGTCGGTGCCGCGTGAGCCGGGGCGGAAAGAGCGAGACCGCCGAACGCGGCAAGAAAGATGAGGTGACGCATATGCCGTCCTTCTTGTCGGAGTAGTCCCGCTCTTGTCCAGTCCTACTTCTTCGGCGCGGGAACGACGCCCTTCGGCGCCTTTGCCAGCGAGCGGATCAGGTCCACTTCGGCCTGGCGGTAGGGAGTGCCGTCGGTGTGGAACACGTCGTGGAACCAGATCGTGGGCTCTTCCAGCACATAGGGCTTCTTCCACGAGTCCCACGGCATGCGGGTCTGCGTCTTGCCGTCAACGAAGCCCCAGTTCATCATCGCCACGTTTTCGCGCTTGCCGATGGGGAGCGAGCCGTCGAAAGTCGAACCGTTGCCGCGCGCCATATATTCGGTGCAGAGGATCGGGCGGCCATAGGTCTTGAGCTGGTTCACGCGCTCGAGGAACTTCTCGGGCCAGCTGTAGTCGTGGAACGAGATCACGTCCGACTGGGTGAGCTGCAGCTTCTCCATCGGCGTCAGCGCGCTCTGGGTCTTCCAGTCGTCATGCTGCCACACGCCCGAGGTCAGCGGCTGCATGGGCTCGGCCTCGCGCGCCCAGCCATAGACCTTGGTGAGGAGGCCGAGCACCAGTTCGGTCTTGCCTTCCTGGCCTTTGTACTGGTCCGCGCCGTTGTCGGGCTCGTTCCACAAGTCCCAGCCCAGCACGCGGTCGTCCTTGGCGAAAGCGCCGATCACGCCCTGAACATAGGCCTTGAAGCGCGGCTCCTGAGAGGGATCGCGCATGGCGGGAAGGCCGGGGCCCTGCACCCAGCCGGAGTTGTGGACGCCGGGGATCGGCGGATGCTGCGGGCCGAGCACCGGGTTCGGGTCCCAGCAGCTGTCGAACAGCACCAGCAGCGGCTTGATCTTGTGCTTCGCGGCGAGAGTCAGGAATTCGTCGATGCGCTTCTTGAAGCCTTCGGGGTCCTGCTGCCAGAGCTGGTCGTGCAGAAACACGCGCATGGTGTTCATGCCGGTGCTTTCGGCAAGTCCCAGCTCATAGTCGATGCGCTTGGGATCCCAGGTGGCTTCCTGCCACATCTCCAGCTGGTTGATCGCGTTGGCAGGCATGAAGTTGGAGCCGACCAGCCAAGGCTGCTTGTCGTACCAGGTCTTGGCCTGTGCGGGCGTCCACTGCGGGCGGGCTTCTGCGGGAACGGCGGCCAGGGCAGCGACCGTTGCGAGCAGGGCGGTTGCGAGAGCTTTCAAAGGATTTCCCTCTTGTTCTGCGGCAAGGAATGAGTTGTGCCGGGTTTCGTCGGCGGGCGTCGCGTTCGCGCGGGGCAGGGTGGGCTTCGCCCCGATGGCTGTCGTCAGAAGGATTCGCCGTCTCCCAGATCCGCGCTCCATCCCGTCGTCGGCCTCAAGGCATCGTCGCGGGAGCATTACGCCATAGCCGCTAGCATCGGGCATTTTCACTGGCAATCTAATTATCTTACAAATACGTCTTGTATGACTATAGCGCCGTTGATAGGCTGCGATCTCCGGCGGGCAGGCCGTGCGCAAGCGGCTGAAACCCTCCCATGCTCTGTCGGCCTAAAGGCGGGACGGTTACTACCGTCCCGCCTCTTTTGTCAGGGCAACCTAACGCTTCTGCGGCGCGTAAAGGGGAGCGGCCAGCTTGGCGAATTCCTCGGCCGGGATCTTGGACTTAGCGCGGTCGTAGGTCAGCAGCCCGTTGATTTCGTCCTCGACGTCGGTGGTCTGGGTATAGACGGCGGCGCTGAGTCCTTCTTCCTTGGCCTGGCGGACGATCTCGGCGAATTTTTGGCGATAGCGTGCCTGATAGTCGGCGGCGTCGGTGGCGGACTGGTAGCCCCAGTTGCGCTCGCCCGGACGCCAGAGGTGCTCGCGCATGGGCAGGCCGATGCCGCCATATTCGCCGATGGCAATGGCCCGGGCGGAATCCCGGCCCGGACGATTGGGCACTTCCTCGTAAGTATGGATATCGCGTAGGTCCGAGGAATCCGCGGCAACGTCCAGCCAGCCGCTGTCGGCATCGACCAGGCGGCTGGGATCCATGCCCTTGACGAAGCGGGCGAGGGTGCGGCTGTCGTACTGCCCCCAGCCCTCGTTATCGACCACCCAGGTGACGATCGAGGGGAAGGCGCGCAAGTGGCCGATCATGCTGGAGAGTTCGAACTGCTGTTGCGCCATGTCCTCGCTGGAAAAGACCGCCTGAGACTGGCTGGCGCCGACCACGAACTGGCCCTCGCGGCCCGCCATCGGCATGTCCTGCCAGATGAGGATGCCCAGCCGGTCGGCATCGGCATAGTATTGCGCGGGTTCGATCTTGATATGTTTGCGCAGCATGTTGAAGCCCGCCTTCTTGAGGAAGACGATGTCGCTGCGCATGGCTTCTTCCGAAGGCGGGGTCAGCAGTCCGTCGGGCCACCAGCCCTGGTCCAGCACGCCGTTCTGGAACAGCGGCTTGTTGTTAAGCAGCATGGCCGGTTGCCCTTCGACCGGGCCGCGCCCGATCGAGATCTTGCGCATCGCGAAGTAGGATTTGACCGTATCGCGCGCGCCGCCGCGCGGCGTCAGCGCGGCATAGGCCTGTGCTTCCTTTTCTGTGAAGCGGATCTTGCGCCGCTGCGCTGCAGCTTCCTTGTCTTCGCCGCCCAGCGGAGGCTCGACGGTGACCAGTTCGGCCACCAGATCGTAGAGATAGGGATCGTCCGGCGACCACAAGTGGGCATCGGGAATGTCGAGCGCGGCGTGGCGGCCTGCGCGCACGATCCGGGTGGCGATCACTTTGCCGCCCGCTCGGGCGGTAAGGCGGACGGCGTCTCCGTCGCGCGCCTCTCCGCTGAGCGCCACTTCCACATCGAGGCGGCCCTTGTCGATATCGGGCACCGCGCGCACTTCGGCGATATGGAGCGCGGGCACCGGTTCGAGCCATACGGTCTGCCAGATGCCGCTGACCGGCGTGTACCAGATGCCGTGGGGGTTGAGGGCCTGCTTGCCGCGCGCCTGGCTCCCTTCCGAAGTCGGGTCCGCCACGCGCACTTCCAGCGTGTTGTCACCGGGCTTCAGGTAGTGCGTCACGTCGAATTTGAAGGGCGTGAAACCGCCCTTGTGCGAACCGACGAGAGCGCCGTTCACCCAGACTTCGGCGGCATAGTCCACGGCGCCGAAATGGAGGAGCACGTTCTGGCCGGACCAGTCGGACGGCACGGTAAAGCTGCGCGAATACCACAGGCGATCGTCGGGCATCAGCGGCTTGCGCACGCCCGAAAGGCGGGATTCCACCGCGAAAGGCACCAGGATCTTGCCTTGCGCCGCGCTCGGTTTGCCGGCGGCATCCTTGGCGATGGCATAGTCCCACTGACCGTTGAGGTTCAGCCACTGCGAACGGACCATCTGCGGGCGGGGATAGCTGCGCCAGGCGTTCTGCGCGGTGACCGCCCGGCCCCAACTGGTCATGAGGTCGGTTTCGTGAATGACCGGGCCGGTCTGGTCGAGATCGCCCTGGATCTGGGCGAGCGCAGGCGGAGCGGTCATGCCGGAAAGCAGCAGCGTGGAGGCGAGGAGCTTCAGGTTGCGCACGCGCATCGTATCCTTGTTGCAAAGTCGGGGGGAGGGTGCCGGAAACAGGGTGTTATGGCTCAGCGCTGTGGATTGCCCGCCAGGGTTTCCGGCGGCGGCATGTAGGATTTCTGAAGGCCGCCGAGATCGAGAACGATGGAATCGAGCACGAGGCCCGGATCCATGGCATAGACGCGCAGGACATGGCGGCCGGGCTTGGCCAGTGCCCAGTCAGTCGCGGTCACGCTCGTGGCGCGCTGCACTGCGTCGCTCCAGTTCTTGTTGGCCTCTACATCGACGAGCTGAGGCGGGGCACCGTCGATCGACACGGCATAGCGCAGCTTGTGCTCGCCGTTCAGCGGGAAAGTGGGCACGAAGCCGAGCTGGAGCTGCGCCTTGCCCGAGCTGCGGGTGAGGAACCGGTACTCCGCATAAGGGGCCGATGCCGCGTCCGCAGCGCTGGCGGTTCGGGCGCCGCTTTCAAGGGCATGGCCGCTGCGGCCGAGGCCGGGAACATGGCGCCAGCCGCCCGCGCCGACATCGCGCAGCGCGGCATAGCGGTGCGGGTCCGCCGCGATCACGCCGTTGTCCTCGACCAGCGTGCCGGACGAAGCGGTGGCGGGATCGGCGACCACGGTGATCGTCTGCTCCACGCCCATTCCGGCGATCACGATCCTGCCTTCGCGCGGCCTGTTCCGGCTGAACCGGGCCCAGTCGATCGAGACCCACAGGCGCACGTCGCCGCCCAGGCGCACGTCGGAACGGTCGATGCGGATCCAGGGCTCGGACGCCGTCGCGGTAAAGTCCGCAGGCGCCGCGCCGGTAGAGAAGACATCGATGAAATGGCGCCGGTCGGTTGCTTTCACGAAAACGGGCAGGCGATCCTTGACCGCACCCTCGTTACGCCAGGGGTTCAGGCGCAGGCCGTAGTCCTCGGCGGCGATCGCCGGAGAGGTGACGAGGGCATCCACCGAACCTTCCACCGCGACGCCGAGCGAAGGCGTGGCGGAGGGCTTTACCCGGCCGACCGGCGGCGCGCTGAACACCGACTGATAGCGGGGGGCGTCGTCCATGAAGCGGGCCCACTTGCCGTTGCCGATCGCGTTGTAGGTGGCGGTGGCGCCCTTCACTTCGCGGAAGGCGTTCACGGCCTCCTGCGCGTAAAGATTGGCGCTCGCGCGGCCCTGCCAGGCGTAGAGGAAGCTGCGGTCGGCGCTGAGGATCTTCTCGTTCATCTTCGCGCTGCCGCGAACGGGATATTGCACCAGATGGAAGAAGCCGTCGCGCTTGCCGGCGGGCAGGTCGGCGGCGATCTGCGCGGCCTTGTGATCGAGCGCCAGATAGGCGGCCAGTCGCCGTCCGGCCTCGTCGCCATAGGAAACCGGCGACATGTCCGTTCCCTCGATCCCCAGTTCCTCGTCGTTGTAGCCCATATGCTCGGGTTTGCGGGCGAAGTTCAGGCGATAATAGGCACCGAGCAGATCGGCGATGGCATCGGCCTGGGCCGGATCGAACGTGCGCGCCGCCCATGCCTTCAGCCATTCGCGCTGGGAAAGCTTGCTGGTGCCGTCGAAATCGTAGGCGAGGTCCAGGAAGTACTCGGTGCCTTTCTCGCCGGGCTTGATGTCGCCCACGTTGAGCATCCACATCGCGCGGGAATTGGTGGCGAAGGCCTTGCCCATCTCCTCGCCGATCAGCGCGGGCGGGGTGCTGTCCAGCCAGAGATAGTCGTTCGGTCTGCCCCAATAGGAGATATGGTAATAGACGCCGCCGCCGCCAGGGCGCTTTTGCTCGGCACGGGTGGAGAGCTGGCGGATATAGCCGTGGTTGTCGTCCACCCAGCCGAGGATCGCGTCCTGCGGCACGGTCATGCCCTTGCGGTAGACGTCCAGCACTTCCTTGTACGGCACGAAGACCTGCGGCACCGTGGCGGGATCACGGCCGAGTTCGTCCCGGAACAGCGCGCGCTGGTCGGCCACGACCTTTTCCAGCAGCTTCACGCCGTCCGCTTCGTGTCCGGCAACGATTGCGCTGTCGTGCAGTCCGCGCATGCCGATGGTATAGAGGTTTTCGTAGCGGCCGTTCGTCCTCACCCGCTCGCGCCAGTATTGCAGCACGTTGGGGCCGTTGGAATCGTAGTTGTATTCGCCGCGCTGGGCGTGGTTCCACTCGCCCACATTGTTGCGCAGCATGGGTTCGGCATGGCTGGCCCCCATGACGATGGCATAATCGTCCGCCACCCTGGCATTGTCGGCATCCAGGTTGAACGCGACAGTCACCTTGTGCATCGCCGGCCAGAGCAGGTTGGCGCGCAGGCGCAGCAGAAGCTCGCAGACACGCGCATAAGTCTGCGGGCCGATCGTGCCGGTCGGATCGTGCTCTTCCGCCCAGGGCCGGATCGACCAGTCCTCGTCATTGATGAAGAAGCCGCGATACTTGACCGAGGGGGACTTCTGCTCGATCCGGTCGGTCGACACTTCCAGTTCGGAGCGCTGCTGGGGCTTCACGTCCGCCCACCAGGTCCAGGGCGATACCCCGATCATGCGCGAGAGCTGGAAGATGCCATAGGCCGTGCCGCGCCGATCCGCCCCCGCAATCACCAGCGCCCGCGCGACGCCGGGCACGCCGTTTTCCACCACGGCGACGACATAGCCCTCGGACTGGCCCTTTATCGCCGAGACCGAAAGCTTGCCCTCGGCCACCAGCCGGTCGATCGCCGCGGACTGGCCCAGGGTTCCCGCGACGATCGCTGTTTCGCCCGAGGGGCTGCCGGTTTCCACGCTGGGCAGCGCGCCGCTGACCGACTGCACGTCGGCGGCAAAGGCTCTGGCGGCGATCGCCACGACTTTGGCGTCGTTCGCATCGACATAGATCGGCGGCGCCTTCCCGGCAGCGGCCAGCGTGAATTTCCCCGCGGTGCGTGCCTCGGCGGTGGAGACAGGCATGACCAGTGCAGCGCCTGCCGAAAGGCCCAGCAGGGCCCCGCCCAGGATCGGGGCAAGGGCCCGGTTGCGATAGCGCCATGTGCTGCGTGACATCTGTTTCCTTTCCCGTGGGCCTGTTCCTGGCGGGGCCTGCCCGATGTGCTGCCGGTCAGAGCCGGAAGCGCACACCCAGCGAATAGACGCGGTCGTTGTATATGTACTGGCGAGAGAAACTATCGCCACCGTCTCCGAACTCGCGATAGCGACGGATCGGATTGCCGAGCAGGTTGGCGACGTCGAATGCGATGGTGACGTTCGGCATCGGTGTAACCGAAGCGGCGAAGTCCAGCTGCCCGCGTCCCTTCTCGATGACCCCGCCGGTACGGGCCTGCCCATTGCTGTCGAGGTCGAGCGCCTCGATGCTGTAGGAAGTCACGAAGTCCGAGCGGTAGTTGTAGGCCAGTCGGGTCGAGAAGAACGGCCGTTCGTAAAGGGCGACGAGGTTGTAGGACCACTTCGACACGCCGTTGAACCGCTGCTGCCGTCCCGCGACATTGGCCGACACCGCAATGGGACCAGCAAGATCGCCCATGGCGTCGGTATAAGTCAGGTTCGCCTGGAAGCCGAAGCCCTTGGCCCATTCCGGCAGGCCTTCGATGTCGAGGAAGCTGGTGAAGGCGATCTCGGCGCCCTGGAAGCGGCTGTCGCCGATGTTCTCCGGCCGGGTCAGCCGCACCGGGCCGTAGACCGGATCGTCAACCGTCACCGTTGGCCGCGCGATGAAGCCCTTCGCATCGCGGCGGAACAGGCCGCCGGTCAGAGAGCCCGTGCGCGAGAAGTACCATTCCAGGCCGATATCGAAATTGTTCGAGGTCAGCGGATCGAGATCCGGGTTGCCGCCGCTGATGTTGCGGAGGTTGCTGTTGGGATTGTTCGGGTTGGGCGGATTGTTCGGATCGATCACCGGCGGCGGGCCGACCGTCAGCGTCGGGTTGAGGTCGAAGAAATTCGGGCGGGTGCGCGTCTTGGTATAGGCGAGGCGCAGTTGCAGCTGGGGGTTGAACATCAGGCGCGCGCTGGCATTGGGCAGGAAGTCGGTATAGGCCTTGCGCGCGGTTATCGGCGAGTAGCTGGGACTGCCAGCGACGCTGTCGTCCCGCAGGAATCCGCTGATGCGCGACCATGTGCGCACGGCGCGAAGGCCCACCACGCCGTCGATGGCCATCGTGTCGTTAAGGTCGAAGCGGTACTTCAGCTGGCCATAACCCGCGAGGGCCTTTTCGTTGGCGCGGAAGTTCTCGGTGGGATTGAAGGCGGGCAGGCCTTCCGGGGCGCCGTAGAAGGCGCGCAGGGCATCCAGGTTCTCGCGGATGCTGCCGTAAGGGATCGCCGCGAAGGTCCTGATCGGGAACACGTTGTCGAAGACGAAGCCGGGGCGGGTGGATTCGAATTCCACCGGCAGCGCGGTGACCGGAATGCGGGCGGACAGATTGTCGATATAGGGCGCGCCGCGATCGCGGTTTGCGTCACGATCGTTGTAGCGCACGCCGATCTGGATGCGCTCCAGGAACCCCTGGTCCAGGGTATATTCCAGGTCCAGGCGCGACTGGATGTCCTTGCCGCCGACTTTCAGATATTCCTGGAACAGGCCCCGGCTGAGATAGTTCGACGGATCCGTGAGATCGTAGTCCTCCACCGACCAGGTCGGGCCGCCGACGCTGCCGGGCGCCTCGAACACGACGTTGCGTACGGGGGAATCCTTCAGCGCGAAGTCGATGTTGACCACTTCGGAGGTGAACTTGCTGTTGGTATAGGCCACGTCTGCCGAGATCTTCAGACGGTCCCGGTGCCAGATCGCACCGGCGCCGAACTGGTAGGTATTGGTCTCGGCCTTCGACGTGCGCCAGTTGCCGTTGGGTGCGGATGCGCCGGTAACGGTGGCGCTCTGGGCGACATTGGTGCCGTCCCGCAGTGTAAGGTCGGTCAACTGCATGCCGTTGCCGTAGATCGGGAAGAACATGTAGCGTTCCCGTCCGCGTCCCCGGTAGCCCTGGAACAGACCGTCGGCGTAGATTTCGAGATCCGGGCTGGGCCGCCACTGGAACGCCATGTTGACCGAAGGACGCCAGCGCTTGCCGCGTGCATGGAACAGGCCCTGGGCGTCGGGATAGCGAACGCCGCCGGCCGTGCCCGGCGCGTTGGTTGGTGTCGTTGTGGCAATGACCGTGGACTGTTCGCGCGTGGCGTCGAAGAAGTCGATGCCGGTATAGGATGCGTTGACGAGGAAGCCCATCTCTCCGATACCGGTGTCCCAACGGTCGCTGACCAGAAGGTTGCCGTTCCACGTCAGCCCGTCCGACTGCTCCCAGTTGACCCCGTTGAACGAGCCGGACACGTTGAGGCCCTTGAAGTCGAAAGGCTTGCGACCGCGAACGTTGACCTGTCCGCCGATCCCGCCTTCGATCATGTTGGCCAGACCGGACTTGTAGACTTCCAGTGCCGCCACGGTTCCGGCCGGGAAATCCTGGATCGCCACGGAGCGGCCTTCGGCGCTGAAGATCTCGCGCCCGTTGTAGGTCGTGCTGAGATCGGGGAGGCCGCGGATGCGCACGTTCGCCGCTTCGCCGCCGCCGCGCGTCACTTGCACGCCGCTGATCCTCGCAAGGGCGGAAGAGGCGAAAGTATCGGGCAACTTGCCGATGTCTTCGGCGACGATGGAATCGACGATTCCCTCGGAGTTGCGCTTGAGGTCCTGCGCGCTTTCCAGGCTGCGCCGGAACCCGGTGACGATGATGTCCTCCTGAAGCGAAACCGCGTCGGCGCCCGCGCCGTCCTCCGGGGTGGCGGTGCCATGGAGACTGGTGGTTTCTCCGGCTTGAGGTTGGGTTTGCGCCACGGCGGAAGCCGAGATCAAGCTCACGACAGACGCAGTCGTGGCCCAGAGTGCCTTTTGCATAATCCCCCTTTTCAGCTGCTTAGCGAAGCTTTGAAGTCTTCGTATTTGTGATTTTGCGGAGAGGCAACATATTTATCGTACAATTACGATAAATAATTTCCGATTAGATCGGGGATGCGGGATCGGGCGCAATCTTCATCGACTAGTGCAGGTTGTTTTGCTGGGAAAAAGCGGGCGCAGGCCCGTCCCATTTGCAACCCGCAGTTGAAAGTCATCCAATGAAAATGGCGATTATCCGGTCACTTGCCGGAGGATATAGGCGTGACGAACGTTCCGACTGGAGTTTCCCTTGAAAGCACTTTCCTTCGCCGCCGTACTGCTCGCCTCCGCCGTGGCCGCTCCTTCCTTCCTCGTGGCCCAGGCACCTGCCGCGCCCGAGAGCGTGCAGGCCGGGACCTACAAAGTGGAGAGCAACCACACGCTGGCCCAGTTCGGCGTCAACCATTTCGGCTTCAACGACTATTTCGGCACCATTCCCGGCGCCACCGGCTCGCTCTCGATCGACCCCAAGGCGCTGGGCGCGGCGAAGCTCGACGTGTCGCTGCCTGTTTCGCGCATCTCCACCACCAATGACACGCTCGACGCCGAACTGGTGAGCGCCGACTGGTTCGATGCCGCCACTTATCCCACGATCCGCTTCGTCTCGCAGAAAGTGGAGCAGACCGGCCCGCGCACGGCGCGTATTTTGGGCACGGTGACGATGCACGGCGTCAGCAAGCCCATGGTGCTGGACGCCACTTTCGGCGGGGCCGGGGTCAATCCGATGGACAAGGCCTATACGATCGGTTTCTCCGCCACCGGCACGCTCAAGCGTTCCGACTTCGGCGTTTCCAAATACGTGCCCGCCGTCAGCGACGAAGTGGCGATCAGGATCACGGCTGCCTTCGAAAAGGTGAACTGACCGGCTTATTCCGGCCGAATGTATTCTGGGTAATGGAACATGGCGCTGAAGACGTGGCCGGCATCGGCGAACAAGGCTTCGGCGTCCATTTCCTTTTCCTTCAGCATCTCGTCGAGCGAGTAGGCGATCTCTACGGACATGCGCGTGCGCCTCAGCACCAGCGCGCGCGGGACGTGCGACAGATAGGGCATGTACATGTCCGTCAGCAGGTCGGACACGTAATTGTGCGAGAACAGGCGGATTGGCGTGAGGCTGGGAATCGCCCGAAGCGCGCGCATGATCCAGAGCGCGCCGGGTTCGTTGGCGGTGATCTCGTGCATGGTACGGATCAGTTCCACGACTTTCCCCTCGATCACATCCAGCCCGGCATCGCGATAGTTCGTCAGCCACGCCTGTAGCGCCACGTTCTGCCGCTCCATGAAGCGTTCGGCCAGGGCATGGAGAATCGCGTATTTGTCGTCGAAATAGCGATAGAAGGCGGGCGGGGTCATTCCCGCCCGTTCGCAGATCAGGTTGGTGGAAATCCGCTCGATCCCGACATCCCCCAGAAGATGGGCCGCCGCATCCAGCAAGGCATTGAAAGTCTTGCGTGATCTTTCCTGCACAGGCTTGCGGTAGGGGGGCTTCTCGGCGTCCAACTCGTTCTCCTGACACCGTGAATTCAACGCGGTGTCATAAAAATGATAATTATCGCTACCATATGCGGCCCGCACAGCCAATACAGGGGTCGCTTCCATGATCAAGTCCCGTTTCCGCGTGCAGGCCTCGGCCTGCGCGATGGCCATGTTCGCCTGCGCTTCGGGCATCGCCCATGCCGACGAAGCATCGCCCACTCCCGCCGCCGGTTCCGGCGACGACATCATCGTCACCGCCCGTGCGGGCAGCGCACAGAAGAAGGTCGAGGCGAGCTATGCCATTTCGACCATTTCCGAAGCGGAACTCCAGATGAAGGCGCCGATCGGCGTGGGCGAGGCGCTGAAGAACGTGCCCGGCTTCTGGGTCGAAAGCTCCTCGGGCGAGGCCAGCGGCAATATCCGCGTGCGCGGCATCCCGACTGACGGATTTTCCGCACTTTCGCTGCTGGAAGACGGCATCACCATCCAGCACGATGCGGGCCTCGGCTGGCTGAACGGCGACCAGGCCTTGCGCATGGACCAGACCATCCAAGGCATCGAAGTGGTGCGCGGCGGCCCGTCCTCGATCTTCTATTCGAACGCGCCAGGCGCGGTCGTGAACTTCATCACCCGGCGCGGCGGCGACCACCTCGAAGGCTCGGTGCGCTACGAAGGCGCAAGCTACAACTCGCACCGCGTCGACGGCTGGATCGGCGGCCCGATCGGCAATAGCGACTGGCGCTTCCTTGTCGGCGGTTACTATCGCCTCTCGGACGGCCAGCGCCACACCGGCTATCGCCAGGACGAAGGCGGCCAGGTACGTGCCACGATCTCGCGCGAGTTCGAGCGCGGTTCGCTCATGCTGGGCGTCAAGCGTATCGACGAGCGCATCGGCAACGCCATGGTCACGCCCTGCATCAACGACAGCAACGGCGATCCGGTGGGCGTTCCCGGTTTCAATGCCAAGCGCGACATCATCGCCGGCAAGGAAACCCGCTACTTCGATTTCCTGACGCCGGACGGCGTGGAGAAGTTCGACAACGGCATCGGCACCACCATCAAGCTGACCCAGCTGACCGGCGAATTCGACTACGAACTGACCGATGGCCTGCGCGTCGAGCACAAGATGCGCTACCGCGACAGCTATACCAAGCGCAACTCGATCACCCCGCGCACCGTGGCCTCGGCTGCCGACCTGCTGTCATCGACTTACGGCAGGTACGTGGACACCGCCGCCGGGCAGTCGCTCGGCTTCAACTATACCAACGGCAGCGGGGCCATGGACCTTGCCAATGCCAATGGTAACGGTCTCGCCCTGCTCAACCTCGCCCGCTCCTTCACCATTCCCGAGGACGAGTTCGTCTCCGACACCCGCTTCCTCCAGGACCTGGAACTGGGCGGCCATCACGATCTGGCGCTGGGCTTCTACTATGCCCACGTCAAGGAAACCTACCGTTCGAACTCGGCGGCGATCTTCACCGACGTGAAGGACAATGCCGCACTGCTCGATGCCGTCCTGCGCGATGCGGCGGGCAACACGCTCTATCAGTTCACCAACGACGGCATCGCCAGCTACGGTTCGGAATTCAACAACGCCTTCGGCAAGTCCGACACTATCGCCCTTTATGCCAGCGACGAGTGGAAGCTGACCGACCGCCTTCGCATCGACGGCGGCGTGCGCTGGGAGCAGATCAAGACCAGCGGTCAGGTCGAGGGCAAGAGCACCGTCAACCTGAACCAGTCGGACACGGCGGCGGACGATGCGGTACTCGTCGGCTCGGGGACGTTCGCGCCGTTCTCGCGCAAGTACGATCACATGGCCTGGACCCTGGGCGCCAATTACCAGCTCCATCCGCGCATGGGCGCCTTCGTCCGCTTCACTTCCACGTTCCGCCTGCCCAGCGTCTCCAGCTTCCTCGGCAATGCGGCGGCCAGCCCGGTCACGCAGAAAATGGACTTCTACGAAGTGGGCCTGAAGTACGCATCGCCCACGTTTGACGTCTATCTCACCGGCTTCAACTCGGTCTACAAGAGCTACGAGATCAGTGACTACCGGCAGAACGCGGCCGGACAATATGTGCTCAACACGGTCTACGGCGATACCAAGACCTGGGGCACGGAACTGGAGGCGACCTGGCGCCCGGTCAAGTGGTTCGACATCCACGCCAACTGGACATGGCAGGACGCGCGCTTCACCGACTTCGTCTATACGAATTCCAGCGGGCAGGTCGTCGATTACTCGAAGAACCGCCTGATCCGCGTGCCCGAGCACAGCTTCCGCATCACCCCGGGCATCAACCTGATGGACAACCGCCTGCGCGTGGAGGCCGACTTCGCCTATTACGGCCAGCGCTATGCGGAAGTGGCCAACCAGATCAGCCTGCCCGCCTATTCGACGATCGATCTCAACGCGAAGTTCGACGTCAACGACAGGCTGACCTTCAACCTCTACGTCAACAACCTCACCAACACGATCGGCCTGACCGAAGGAAACCCGCGCGCCGGATCGATCGACAACGAGGAAGTGGGCGATCTCGTCTACATCGCCCGTTCGATCTTCGGCCGCAGTGTGCGCGGCGCGGTGACGTTCAGGTTCTGATTACCCGCCTTCGATCCTCTCCCAACCGGCAGGCGCGGCACGGCCGCGCCTGCCGGAACACTCTCCTCCGGGGATTTCCGACATGTCCAAGACCTTTTCCCGCCTCGCCTCGCTCGCCATCCTTCTCGCTTCTGCCCTCGGGTCGCACCAGGCAATCGCGCAGGACCTGCCGGAATGGGACAAGGTGCCTCTGGCGAAAGGGCATGAGAAGCCGGACCTCGTGCTGACCGGAACCGTCGATCGTTCCGACTATCAGCGCAACGTCCCGGTCTCGTTCGACGTCCCCGGAGGGGTTACCCGCATCGGCGTGGAGTACGAATATACCCGCCCGGACGGGAAGACCGTGATCAACCTCGGCCTGTTCGACGGCAAGACCTTCCGCGGCTGGAGCGGCAGCAACAAGCACACGGTGGTGATCGACGAGAACAATGCCACGCCCTCCTTCATCGCCGGTCCGGTGGGCGGACGGCGCTGGTCGCTCGATCTGGGCGTGTCGTACATCGGCGAGGGCGTGACCTCGCGCTACACCGCCCGCATCTGGTTCTGGCGGCCGGGCGAGATGCCTGCCGTCTCGACATTCTCGCCCGAGCCGCTGGAAGTGGCCGACAAATGGTATCGCGGCGATTTCCATCTCCATACCGGGCATAGCGACGGTTTCTGTACTAGCCGGAAGGGGCGCAACGTGCCTTGCCCGCTCTATCGCACCGTCGATGCCGCGCTGGCCGCGCATCTCGATTTCGCGGCGATCACCGACCACAACAACGTCGCGCTCTACGGCTCGATGCGCGAACTCCAGCCCTTCTACGACGATATCCTGCTGATCCCCGGCCGCGAGATGACGACCGAGCAGGGGCACGCCAATGTCTTCGGCACGACCGAATATATCGATCATCGCCTCGGCGAGAAGTCCATGCCCGACATGGCGACGATGATCGAACAGTCCCATGCCGCGGGAGGACTGTTCTCGATCAATCATCCCGGATCGCCTACGGATTTCCGCTGCCGCGGCTGCGGCTGGTCCGCGCCCGAGGCGACTTACGCCATGACCGACGCCATGGAAGTGATGAACAGCGGCAATCTCTGGAAGCAGCTTGGCGGGGGTGATGCCGGGGACGACGTGGCGATCTGGGAGAAACAGCTCGCACAGGGCCGGCGCATCACCGCGATCGGCGGAAGCGACAATCATGACGTCAATCTCGGCCGCCTGGGCGTAGGCTTCCCGACCACGCTGGTTCGCGCCCCGCAACTTTCGGAACGTGCCATTCTGGACGCGGTGAAGGCAGGCCACGTCATGATCGACATGACCGGCAAGCCGGGCCTCGGTTTCGAACTCGAAGCGCAAGGCGAAGCGGGAAGTGGCACCGTCGGCGATACTTTCCGCCTCGGTCAGGGACAGAACCTGCGGATGTCGCTGACGGTTTCGGGCGCGAAAGGCCGGAGCCTGGTGGGCTTCCTCGACGGCAAACCCATGCCCGGACTTTCCCGTGACGGTCTGTCCGACAAGGATGCCGTCACCCTGAACTGGACTTCGGACGGCGCGCGGCACTGGATCCGTTTCGAACTGCGTGACGGAAAGCAGCGCCTGTTCATGACCAATCCGGTCTACGTGAACTATTGAAGTGGAGCATGAGCGAGGCCGAGATTTTCGGCCTCGCTCCGAAGGTAGCAGCCCCGCGATAACATCCCGTTCCGCGTCCGTCAGATCGACCCGAACCGTTGCCTCTCCCACAAAGTGAGCCCCGGATCACCTGAACGGGCGAGAAGCGCGCGGGGGTGCTGTCGAATTAACGCGCGTCGTTGGCCTCGCGCATCGCCGCCGTCAGCTCGGCGTCGGGGTGTCCGGCGAGGATCTGCGCAAGGCTTTCGGGCCGCTCGTCCTGACCCAGCTTGAACGTCGCGTTGCAGGACAGCACCCTGGCTCTGAAGGCGATGATGTGGCGGCTCATCGGTTCGTAGCGTTCGCCCATCCTGGCCACGCTCCAGCGGTCCGGGCGTTCGCCTTCCACATGCGCGATCAGGCGTTCGAGTGCCGCCCCGTTCTCTTCCGGCGCGAATTCCACTTCCACCTCGAAGCGGGCGACGGCGTAGTTCCAGGTTGGTGCCCACTGCGGCTGGGTAACGAGTTCTGGCGAGATGTAACCCTCGGCACCCTGGAACAGGATCAGCGCGCGCGGCTGCGCCTTCAGCGCCTCGACTTGGGCGTTATGCAGTGCGAAGTGGCCGACGAGCGCGGTGACGGCACGCTCTTCGTCGAGATCGGCGACCAGCGGCAGCGGCGTCGCGTGGAACGCGGGCGCTCTGGAAACCACCCAGGCAAGCGGATGGCGCGCAACGAGCGTTGCGACTTCCGCCGGATGGCGCGGGGACCAGACGCTCACGCCGCCGCCGCCGTGAAGCGCTCGCGTCCGCCCACGAAAGTGCGCAGCACTTCGACCCTGGGCAGCTTTTCGGGATCGATCGCGGTGGGGTCGGCGTCGAGCACGGTAATATCCGCGAGGAAACCGGGCGCGATCCGGCCCAGCCTGTCCTCCTGGAAGCCGGCATAGGCATTGGCGACCGTATAGGCGTGCAGCGACTGTTCCACCGTCACCTTCTGGTCGGGCAGCCAGCCTTGCGGGTTCGCGCCGTCGATGGTCTCGCGCATGACGGCGGCGTAGATGCCTTCCATCGCGCTCAACGGCGCGACCGGCCAGTCCGAGCCGAAGGTCACCGTGGCGCCGCTGCGGATCAGCGAGCCGAAGGCGTAAGTACCGTTCAGCCGCTTCTCGCCGATGCGCTTGACCGCCCAGCGGCCATCGTCGACCGCGTGATAGGGCTGGACCGAGGCGATCACGTTCTGCTTGGCGAAACGCGGGATCGTGGCAGGCGCGATGTGCTGCGCGTGCTCCACGCGGAAGCGGCGGTCGCGCTTGCCGTGTAGTTGCTCCACCTCGGCGTAGAGGTCGAGGATATCATCGTTCGCCTCGTCGCCGATGGCGTGGACGGTGACGTGCAAACCGGCGCGGTCGGCGGCGATCACCTTCTCGCGCAGTTCGGCCAGCGGCATCACACGCACGCCTCGCGTGTGCGGATCGTCGGTGTAGGGATCGTGGAACAGCGCCGTGCGCGCGCCCAGCGAGCCATCGACCAGCGCCTTGACGCCGCCCCAGCGCAGCCAGCCGTCACCGCGCCCTTCGGCCTTTATCAGCGCCGCCATCTTGTCCCAGTCGCGCAGCGGCACGAAATTGTAGAAGCGCATGTCCGTCTCGCCCTTGGCGCGCAGGCGGCGCAGGGCGTCGAAGCAGTCCCAGTCGAAGGGATCGGGGACGTGGACTTGCGCAAAGCCGTGCTTGAGCCCGTGGGCGATGCCGCCGCGCAGCGACGCTTCCAGCTGCGCGGACGTCAGCGGCGGGATCACCCGGTTTACCAGTTCCTTGGCGTTGTCCTTGACCACGCCGGTCGGCTCGCCCTTGTCGTCGCGCACGATGACGCCGCCTTCCGGGTCGGGCGTGTCGCGGGTGATGCCGGCTAGCTTGAGCGCAACCGAGTTGCACAAGTAGCTGTGCAGGTCGGTGCGCGGCACCGCGACCGGGGTGTTGGGGCTGACCGCGTCGATCCACGCGCGCGTGGGGAGCTGGCCGCCAAGGCGCTGTTCGTCCCACGATCCGCCGAGCAGCCAATGGTCGGGCTCGGCCTTCACGGCGGCGGCGATCCGGGCGACGAACTCGGCGCGGTTCTTCACGCTGAGCAGGTCGGGCCGGGTGAGGGCGTTGGAGCCCATCAGGAAGTGGGTGTGGTTGTCGATGAAGGCGGGCAGGGCGAAGGCGCCCTTGAGGTCGACCACCCGCGTCGAGCGAGCCGTGCGCGCCTTGACCGCGCCTGCTCCCACCGCGACGATGCGGTCTCCGACGATACCGATGGCGTCGGCGCGCGCGCCCCCACCTCCGAGCCCGGCCCCGGTCCAGACCGAGCCGCCGATCAGCGCAACGTCAAGCGGCGCCGAACTCGCGAAGGCATGACGCGCAAACGCGGCCGTTCCGAGCAGCGCCGCGCCCGAACCCAGAAATAGACGACGATCGAACATGACGCTCCCTTTGCCTATGCGTGCAGATGCCCCATTCGCCCGCCCGCCCGGTCCCGCCAACATCCAATCGCACACACAAGCAAGGGACCAATGCGCGCAAGGTGCCGTTCAGTGCTGCCGCCTCCCACCTAGCGCATTGGACCCCTCGGCTTCCTCAAAGTGGATGTTCCGCCGGGGCCGCGCGTACGCTTCACCCTTTTCTGCCGCGAGACCCAACGTCGCAGCATTGACAGATCGCTCCCGAGGGCGACCGCGAACAGGGATACATTGATGGAACAGCTTCTCCGAGCACGCCGCCGGTCGATACTGACGGGCACTGCGCTCATCGCATTGAGCATGTCGGCCAGTCCGGCGTTTTCCCAGACGGACGCGCAGGCAGGCGAAGACCGCGCTGCATCGCCCCAGGGCGACATCGTGGTCACCGGCTCGCGCATCGATCGCCCCGGCTACGAATCGCCGACGCCGCTGCTGCACATGTCGCAGGATGACCTGCAGATCGTGAGCCGCCCCAACATCGGCGCGGCACTGGCGGACCTGCCTCAGTTCAAGGCTTCGCAGTCGCCGCAGACCTCGGGCACCAATGCGCAGGCGGGCCGTTTCCCCGTCAATATCCGCGGCCTTGGCGAGACGCGCTCGCTGGTCCTCGTCGACGGCCGCCGCCTGGTCAGCGACAACGACCTCAACACCGTGCCCTCGATCATGGTCAAGAGCGTGGACATCGTCACCGGCGGCGCATCGGCGGCCAGGGGTTCGGATGCGGTTGCCGGCGTGGTCAACATGATCGTCGACAGCGAGTACGAAGGCGTGCGCCTTGGCGCGGAGGGCGGCATCTCGTCGCGCGGTGACGCCGGGCAGGTCAGGTTCGAGGGCAAGTACGGCACCAGCTTCGCGGGCGGCCGAGGCCACTTCGTGATCGGCGGCGAATACCTCGACAACAAGGGTATCCTCCGCAAGACCGACCGCAAGAACACCGGCCGCTTCGCCATCATCAACAATACGCTGACTTCGGACGTCGGTTCGGCCACGCGCCTGGTCGGCGGTTACGTCACGTCCGGCCCGGCAGGGCTGCGCGGCATGGGCTTCAACCCTGACGGCAGTCTGCGCACGCCCGACATCGGCACTGTGGTCGGCACCAACATGATCGGCGGCGAAGGCACCTCGGACGACGACCGCAGCCCGCTGATCACACCGCAGAAGCGCTATGCTGCGATGGCCAAGGCTTCCTACGAACTGACCGACACGCTCAAGCTGAGCGCGGACCTGCGCTACTCGCGGTACTACAACAGCTATACCTGGTTCGGCGATCACACCAGCAGCGTGACGATCCAGGCCGACAATGCCTTCCTCAATGACGAGGTCAGGCAGATCCTTGCCGGTGCGAATGCCAGCAGCTTCACGATGGCACGCTACAACGCGGATCTTTCGTATAGCACGATCAACCTCGACCGCCGCAGCATCCAGGGCACGCTGGCCCTCGACGGCAGCTTCGGTGGTGGGCGCTGGCGCTACACGGCCTATTACAGCCACGGCCAGTACCGCAACAAGATGGATACCCCCGGCTTCCTGATCGCCAGCAACTTCGCCAATGCGGTGGATGCGGTAATCGATCCGGCGACGGGTCAGGCGGTGTGCCGTTCGGGCGCGGCGGGCTGCGTGCCGCTCAACCTGTTCGGCGAAGGTGCGCCCTCTCCGGAGGCGATGGACTACGTCACCGGCACCCCGCGTTCCAACAGCGTGAACCGGCTCGACACTTACGGCGTCTCGCTGCGCGGCGAGCCGTTCGAGCTGCCCGCTGGCCCCGTTTCGATCGCGATCGGTGCGGAAGGGCGCAATCTGGAAACCAGCTCGACGATCGGCGAACTGGACGCCGCCCGTGCCTTCTCGACGTTCTACTTCACCTCGCTTCAGGGCAAGTACGACGTGAAGGAGGCCTTCGGCGAAGTCGTCGTGCCGGTGATCCGCGACGTGCCGCTGCTGCGCAAGCTGGAGCTGAACGGCGCCGTGCGCGTGTCGGACTACAGCACCACCGGCAGCGTCTGGTCGTGGAAGCTTGGCGCCACCAACGAGTTCCTGCCCGGCGTTATCGGCCGCGTCACCCGTTCGCGGGACATCCGCGCGCCAAACATCAGCGAACTCTATTCCAACCGGACTGTAAGCTATGTCGGCGTGATCGATCCGTTGTACACCGGTGACGGCAGCCGTAACGTGCTGGTCTACGGCGGCGGCAATGCCTCGCTCCGCCCGGAAAAGGCCGATACCTGGACTGCGGGCATCACCGCCGCTCCGCTGCGCGGCCTGACGGCTTCGATCGATTACTTCAACATCTCGATCAAGGACGTCATCACCAGCATCGGCGCACAGGTCCTGGTGGATCGCTGCAACAGCGGCAACGCCAGCTTGTGCAACTACATTACCCGCGGCAGCGACGGCAGGATCGAGAGCGTGGCCTCGTCCTCGGTCAACCTGTCCGAGTTCAAGACCGACGGCATCGATGCCGAAGTGGCCTATACGATGCCGGTCGAGAATGACGCCAATGGCCGGGTCACCTTCCGCTTCGTCGGCACCTGGGTGAACCGCTTCTCGACCGACGACGGCGTCACCAAGGTCGATTACGTGAAGTCGCAAGGCTATGCCTTCGTCAACGGCGTGCCGCGCATCCGTGCCAATGCCTCGGTCGGCTACGCCAGCGACGGCTTCAGCGGCCTCGTGCGTGCGCGCTACACGTCTTCGGGCCTGTGGGACGGCACGCGGCCGACGATCACCAACGGCCGCATCCCGGCCTATACCTATATCGATCTGCAGCTCAGCCAGAAGGTGCCCTTCGGTGACGGCAAGCACTTCGAGCTGTACGGGAACGTGTCAAACCTGTTCGACAAGGGCCCGCCGCTCTATTCGAACTTCTCGCCGTACTACGATGTCATCGGCCGCTACATGACCGTGGGCGCGCGTCTGGAATTCTGACGCGGAGCCCGAGGGCGCAAACAAAAAGGCGGCGGGTTTCGCACCCGCCGCCTTTTTCATGTCCGCAGTGAAGTGCGCTGCCGCGTCAGTACTCGAAGGACGCGGCGTTGCCCTGCTTTTCCTCGAACGCGGCCGCCGTGCTGATCGCCCGGGCGACCTCGTGCTTCGACATGCCCTCGAACCACTGCGCCTCGCGGCGCTGCATGCGCGGCCACTGTTCATTGAGCGTCGCGGCTTCATAGAGGCGGCCGTTCTGCATCACCAGCGAGAGCGAACGGGTGTTGCGGATATCCTCCAGCGGGTCGCGGTCCAGCACCAGCAGGTCGGCCAGCTTGCCCGGCTCGATCGAACCGAGATCGAGCGCCCGGCCGATCACCTCTGCCGAGCCGATCGTCGCCGCCTGCAGGATCTGCGTGGCGTCGGCCCCGCCCGATGCCATGGCTTCCAGCTCCCAGTGGTAGGACAGTCCCTGCACGACGCTGTGCGAGCCGACGCCCAGCAGACCGCCTGCCTTCCCCACATCGCTCGCCTGCTTCGCGAACAGCGCGAAGCCTTGCCCGTCGGCGCGGTTCCACTGCGCGGAATCGCGCTTGCCCGCGAAGACCGCTTCGGGAACGAAACGGCTGAGCTTTGCGTCGAAGTCCTCCTGATGGCCCACCGTCATCGCGCCCAGCGGCCCCGGCGCGCCGTAAAGCACCAGCATCGTCGGCACCGTCGAGATGCGCGATCGCACCAGCATCTGCTTCAGGTCGTCGTGGATCGGCGCGATCGGCAGGCTATGCTCGTTGCCCGCATAGCCGTCGAGCATCTGGGTCAGGTCCAGTCGGTAGTCGCTGGCGCCCTCCGTCGTGGGCATCAGCCCCAGCGCCTGGGCGCCTTCGATCAGGTGGCGCCGCTCGGTCCGGTCGCCGACCATGTACTGCTTGATGTTCGGTGTCCGGTAGTAGTCGGAATAGCGCCGCAGCGTGGCGATCGCCTCCTCGCGGCTGGCCATCGGGCTGTTGCGGAACACCCCCTCGCCGGTGGAGAAGGCACGTTCGCCCACCATCAGTCCGGCGTCGATCATGTCGGCATAGCCGAACACGTCGGGATCGAACGTCTGCACGTCGAGCCCGGCGGTCACCCCGTAGGCGAGGTTGGCGGAGAAATCCCAATGCCCGATGTCGAGAATGCGGCGGCGCGTCTCGAACCAGTGCGCATGGGCATCGATGAAGCCGGGCAGGATGAACTTGCCGGTCATGTCGCGCACTTGCGTGCCTGGCGGTATCTTGAACGAGCCGCGCGGACCGACCCCGGCGATGCGATTATCGACGATCAGGACGTCGGCATCGTCGATGACCTGATCGGCCTTCATGGTCACGACCCTGGCCCCGCGCAGCAGGAGGCTGCCCTTGGGTACGTCGCGCGGGAGCACGACCTCCATGGCGATCCCGCCCGCCCGCTTCTCGATCGCGGCCGGAGCACCGTTCTGCGCGGACGTCACCGGCAACTGCCGCACCGTCGAGCCGACCGACCACAGGAGCGAGCGCATATCCGGCGCCCAGTCCATGTAATCCGCGCCGATCGCGGTGATCCGCCGGGCGTTCGCCGCAGGATCGGTGACAGTGATGGTCGGCGCCGCGCCGTCCTTCGCACCGGGTATTGGCACAAGGTAGAGCTGCGAAGCCAACCGCACCAGCGCAGTGCGGCCATCGGCGCTCAGTTGCGCGTTCTTCAGCGGGGCGGGCGTATCGAAGTACTGGCTGTCGGGCCGGGCGATCAGTTTGACCAGGTGCCTCGCGGGTTCCTCGGCATCGACGGCCTGCGAGGAAATCCAGCCATCGGCGTAATAGCGCACGCGCGCCGGATCGGGATCGCGCCGCAGGTCCATGGCCGCGCCGACATCGCCGAGCGCGCGCATCTCGCCGCCGTCCACGGGAACGCGCACCAGCGTCGAGGGCGTCGGCCCGAGGCTCTCGGCGGAGCGGTAGAGCCGGTCGTGCTGGTTGGCGGAGAAGGCCACCACGTCCTTGCCGTCGGCAAGGAACAAAGGCTCGGAATAGAATGCCGCCTGCGTCGTGATCCGGCGCGGGGCGGTCTTGCCGTCCGCCGCCGCGACCCAGACGTGGCCGCCGTCCTTCGCGGTCCACGTGACATAAGTGATGAAGCGTCCGTCGTCCGACCAGCTGGGCTGCCATGCCGCGCCCGGCACGTCGAGGCGGCGCGGCTTCGCGCCCTTGCGGTTGGCGGCCAGATAGAGACGCCCCACCGCGCCGAAGACCACTTGCTTGCCGTCCGGCGACAGGCGCGGGGTCTGGATCACGCGGACGTGGACCGGGCCGGTATCGACCCGGTGCTGGCTGCGCAGCGGCAGCGGCATTTCGTGCCGCACATGCGCCTCGAACGGGATATCGGTGACGGTGCCATCAGAGACGGCGATGCGCTTGAGTCCGCCCTCCAGGCCGAGCACGATGCTGCGGTCATCGGCGGAAAAGACCATGCGCGGCATCAGGTCCACGTAGTACCCGCCAGACTGGCCATCCGGGTCGAGCGGGCCGTGCAGCAGGCGGTCCGTACCGTCGGTCAGGTCGTGCAGGCGCAGCACCGTCCGCTCGTTTTCCCGCGTCACATAGGCCATCAGGCGTCCATCGTGCGAGAGCACCGGCCGCATCCCGCCGCCCGGCGTGGTCACGACGTCATGCTGGGTGCGGCTGGCGAGATCGAAGCGTGCGATCGTCCAGTGCGGCAGGGCACCGCTGGTCCAGGTCGTCCCTGCCTTGGTCGCGTAGTACAGGCTCTTGCCGTCGGGGGAGGCGACCACGCCCATCGCATTGCGCCGCTGGGGATGCGGATCGTCGCCATGGGGCTGGGCCTTGACCAGTACGTCCGCCTTGCCGCTCGCGACGTCGAAGGACCACAGTTCGAATGCCAGCACACCCCAGATCATGCGCGAGACGTAGAGCGTCCTGCCATCCGGCGACCATGCCGGCGACCCATAGTGCGGTGCGCCGCCAGTCTCCTTTGAGACGCGGCGGGCATTGCTGCCGTCCGCATCGGCGATCCACAGGTTCTCACGCCCGTCACGGTCGCTGACGAAAGCGATGTGGCGGCCGTCGGGGGAGAACACCGGCTGGGTGTCGAACGCCGCGCCGGTCATCACCGGCTGCGCCTTGCCGCCGCCAGAGGGCAGGGCGTAGATGTCGCCAAGAAGGTCGAAAAGGATGGTCTTCCCATCCGGCGAGACGTCCAACGCGGGCCAGGTGACTTCGCGGGTGTCGTATTCGATGACCCGGCCCGTCAGGGGCGGCAGGGTGTCCGCCCAGGCCGAAGGCGCCATGGCCATTGCCGCACATGCCAGAACCGCCGAACCTGCCAGCCACTTGCTCACTGCGTCACCTTTTCGCAATTATCCATGAAGGATGCATCGTGCGTCGCCCTCCGGGACGAAACATCCAGTTTTGCGCAGCTGGACGGGTCCACTGCGCCGATGCTCCTCGAAGTGCCGCTCAAACGGTGCTGAGCAGCAGGCTGGTTTCGCTGTTCAGCACACCGTCGATCATGCGCACCTGCCGCAGCACGCGGTCGAATTCGGAGAGACTGCGCGTGCGAATGTCGGCGACGAGGTCCCAGTTGCCGTTGGTGGTGTGGAGTGTCTGGATCTCGACCATGCCGCGCAGTTTCTGGATCACTTGCGTGGTGGATTTGCCGGTGATCTCGATCATCATCACGGCGCGTACCGACAGATCTTCGTAATCGTCGCGGACCCGGATCGTGAAACCCAGCAGCGTCCCGGTGTCGATCAGGCGGTCCAGCCGGCTCTGCACCGTGCCGCGCGCCACACCCAATGCATCGGCCAGCTTCGACAAGGAGGCGCGTCCGTCCGCGCGAAGGTGAGCGATGATCCGGCGGTCGAGGTCGTCAGGGATGAACTTGGCGGAAGAGGACATCGCGGAAGACCATTATCTGAGCAGGTTGTGCAAACGCACTGTAAAAATTGTCCAAAGTTAGTCTGTTTGCAAGGCGGTATGGCAATTTTTACCAGCGGGACGTCGCTCTACGATCGTCTGGTTCATTCACCATCAGGACACCAGACCATGGCGCCGCCGCCTTCCCCGCTTGCCTTCATTCCCTTCGTCAGCGTCGAGAACATGATGCGCCTCGTCCATCATTTCGGGATCGAGACGGTGCTGCATGAGCTGACCGATGCGATCGAGGCCGACTACTTGCGCTGGTCCCTGTTCGAGAAAGCACCCCGGCTGGCCTCGCACTCGCAGGAGGGCGTGATCGAACTGATGCCCACCTCGGACGGGGAGGCCTATGCCTTCAAATACGTCAACGGCCACCCCAGCAACACCGCGAAGGGCCTGCAGACGGTCGCGGCCTTCGGACTGCTGGCGCGGGTGGATACCGGCTACCCGCTGCTGCTTACCGAGATGACGCTGCTGACCGCCCTGCGTACCGCCGCGACCTCGGCGATGGTGGCGCGGCGGCTTGCCCCGAAGGACGCGCGGGTCATGGCAATGATCGGCAATGGCGCGCAGGCGGAATTCCAGGCCATCGCCATGAAGGCCATCGTCGGTATCGAGGAAGTGCGCCTCTACGACATCGACCCAGAGGCTACCCGCAAGGCCGCACGCAACCTGCAGGGCTGCGGCATCCGGGTCGTGTCGTGCGATACGTCGCAGGATGCGATCGAGGGCGCGCAGATCATCACGACCTGCACCGCCGACAAGGCCTATGCGACGATCCTGTCGGACAACATGGTCGGCTCCGGTATCCACATCAACGCGATCGGCGGCGACTGCCCGGGCAAGACCGAGCTGCACCGCGACATTCTCGACCGAGCGGCCACTTTCGTCGAATTCGAGCCGCAGACCCGCATCGAAGGCGAGATCCAGCAGATGGACCCCGCCTATCCGGTCACCGAGTTCTGGAAGGTGCTGAGCGGCGAGGCCGAAGGGCGCACCGATGTCCGCCAGATCACGCTGTTCGATAGCGTCGGCTTCGCGATCGAGGATTTCTCGGCGCTGCGTTACCTGGTGGGCAAGCTCGAGGGGACCCAGTTCTTCCAGCAGCTCGACATCATCGCCGATCCCGACGATCCGCGCGACCTGTTCGGCATGTTGCAGCGCGCCGCCTGACGAGATGCGGCGCGGGAGTGGTCCCGCGCCGCAAGTGAACTTGGATCTTTACCATCGAGCGGGCGCAGTGAAGAAGCGGTCCGCATTCCAAACAGGAGATCAAAGACGATGGGCGTACCGACCTGCGAAGGCATGAACACGGGCCGCGTCACCACGAGCCGCCGCACGGTGCTGGCCGCCGCATCCGCCGCGCTGGGTTCTGCCGCCGCACCGGGCCTTGCCCGGGCCGCCACGCGCGGTGCGGCGTCGAGCGACATCGTCATGATGAATGCAACCGACCTGTCTGCCGCGATCCATCGCCGCGACTTGTCCAGCCGCGAGGTGATGACGGCCCACCTGAAGCAGATCGACCGGCTGAACCCACGTTTCAACGCCATCGTCTCGCGCGTGGACGGCGATGCGCTCATGCGGCAGGCGGCAGCGATGGACGAGGACGCCGCGGCGGGGCGCTTCCACGGCCCGCTCCACGGCTTTCCCCATGCGGTGAAGGATACGGCCCCGGTCAAGGGCATCGCCAGCACCCAGGGCTCGCCGATCCTGCGTAACAACATTCCCACCGCCGACAGCCTCGTCGTGTCGCGAATGCGCAATGCGGGTGCGATCTTCATCGGCAAGAGCAACGTTCCCGAATTCGCGCTGGGCTCGCACAGTTATAACCCGGTTTTCGGCACGACGCACAATGCCTATGCTTATGGCCGCGCGGCGGGGGGTAGCACCGGCGGCGGCGCGGTCGCGCTGGCGCTGCGCATGGTGCCGGTGGCGGACGGCAGCGATTTCGGCGGATCGCTGCGCAACCCGCCCGGCTGGAACAACGTCTTCGGCCTGCGCCCATCCTTCGGCCGGGTGCCTTCGGTGCCCAACAGCGATCTGTTCTGGCAGAACTTCGCCACTTCGGGGCCGCTCGGCCGCACTGTGGCGGACCTCGCGATGCTGCTGTCGGTCCAGGCGGGAGAAGATCCCCGCTCGCCGTTCTCCCTCGGCGACGATCCGGCGATGTTCGCGGGTTCGCTGGAAAGGGACTGGAAGGGCGCGAGGATCGGCTGGCTCGGCGATCTTGGCGGAGCGCTGCCGATGGAAGCGGGGGTGATGGAGACCTGCACCAGGGCGCTCAAGGCGTTCGAGGCCGCAGGCATGCACGTTGGCGAAGCGACGCTGGCTGAGCCCGCATCGGAGATGTGGCGTACGGCAGTGGCGCTGCGCCACTGGTCGGTGGGCGCCGATCTCCAGGCGTTCTACGACGATCCCGCCAAGCGCGCGCTGATGAAGCCCGAAGCGATCTGGGAAGTGGAAGGCGGCATGAAGCTGACCGGGCCACAGCTCGCCAAAGCATCCGAGGGCCGCACCCGCATCTACAATGCCTTTGCCGCCGCTTTCGAGAAGTTCGATTTCCTCGTGCTTCCGAGCGCACAGGTCTTCCCGTTCGATGTCAGCGAGCATTGGCCGACCGAGATCGCCGGAAAAACCATGGACAGCTATCATCGCTGGATGGAAGTCACCCTCCCAGCGACGATGGCCGGGCTACCCGCACTTGCGGTACCAGCCGGCTTCGGCGGCGTACACAAGCTGCCGATCGGGCTACAGATCATCGGCAGACGTCATGCGGATATGGCAGTGCTGCAGGTCGGGCGTGCCTATGAGATGGCCTCTCCCTCGATCGCTAGGAGTCTTCCCTCCGCTCTCTAGGCGCGCCTCTCATGTCCCTGACGTCCGTGTTGCTGCCGATAGCGGTCCAAGCTCGTCATGTCGGGGCTGCGACTGTCTGCAAGCTCCGGTTTGTTCGCCATAAAAAGGGTATCCTGATTGAATCCTGATCCGCTCAACATTCAGGACAGGATACAAAGAGTTGCTTGCCTGAAGGCCCGAGATCAGGTTGAAATCGGAGGGTCGGTTGGGATGTGCGCCTGATGTGTTCCACGCAGCGCCTCAATCACATGGCGCATTGTTTCTGTATCTCGGAGATTTAGGTCGCGCTGGGGGTAGGGAACTTCGATGCCTTGATCGCGCATGAGGCGCCAGAGAGTCTTGAGTACGTCGGAGCGCACGTTTCCTACGCCTTCCTCGGGGTCGGTGATCCAGACGTGGATGACGAAGCTGACGCCGCGCTCGGCGAAACTGTCTAGCCAGACTGTCGGGGGAGGCGCGGTCAGGACGCGTTTGACGGACCTGGCGGCCTCCAGCATCAACTGTTCCACGCGCTCGATATCGGCTGCGTAGGGCATGACGACCGGCACCTGGATACGCACGTTCTTGCTCGAATAGGACCAGTTCTCGACCTGATTGATCATCAGGTTCTCGTTCGGGATCAGATATTCCTTCTGGTCCCGCGTGGTCAGCGAAACGGCGCGGATGCCGATCCTGCGGATCTGCCCGAAAGTGGACATGCCGCCCGCATCGGTGATGGTGATGACATCGCCGGGCTTGATCGACTTGTCCATCAGCAGGATGATCCCGGCGATCAGGTTGCCGAAGGTCTTCTGCAGGCCGAAGCCGATGGCAAGGCCGAAGGCGCCGGAGAATACCGTCAGCGCGGTCAGGTCGATGCCCAGAACATCGATGCCGACGAGGATCGCGATCGTCCAGATCAGCAGGCTGACGATCTTTTCCGTCAGCAAGCGTTGGGTCTGGTCGAGGCCGGTGGCGGAGCGCAGGATCCGGCTGGACAGCCTGCTGGCACCCCAGGCCACCGAGACGACGAGCGCCAGCACGAAGAGCAGGACCACGAAGTCCCACACCGAAACCCGGCTCGATCCGACCTGCACCGCCAGACGGTCCAGCGTATCGACGAGATCGCTGAGGAAGCCGCCGCGCGAGGTGACGGCGTTCTTCAGCCCGTCGGCGCCCGCTAGGGGCTGGTCGGCCGCATGGCCCGGCACGGCGCGATGCGCCGCCGCATCCGCCGTGGCGGACGGCGTCGGGCTGGCCATGACCATGCGGGCGACCGGGTTGCTCATTCCGCCTATCAGCCCCGCTTCATGGCGGCGAGCGCCTGTTCGATGTCGGCGATGAGGTCGTCCGCGTCTTCCAGCCCGATGGCCAGTCGCACGCCGTAGCGGTCGGCGGGGTCGCGCGCGCCCGGAGGCCAGGGCATGATGTCGCGGTGGCGGGTCGGTTCGATCGGCACGACGAGGCTCTCGAAGCCGCCCCAGGAATAGCCGATGGCGAAAAGGCGAAGGGCATCGATGAAGCGGTTGCGGTCGGCCATGGTGCCGCTCTTGAACACGAAGCTGAACAGGCCGCAGCCGCCCGTGAAGTCTCGGCTCCAGATATCGTGACCGGGCGAACCGGGCAGCATCGGGCAGAGCACTTGCGCCACTTCGGGTCGGGTCTCCAGCCAGCGCGCGATCTTCAGCGCGGATTCGGCTTCCTGCCGCAGCCGCACGCCCAGAGTGCGAAGGCCGCGCAGGGCGAGGGCGGCGTCATCGGGAGAGACCACGATGCCGAGGTCCTGCGCGCGCCGCCGTAGCTTGCCGTAGAGTTCCTCCCTCGCGCTGGCGCTGCCCATCATCAGGTCCGAATGGCCGCCGACGTGCTTGGTGAGCGCCATGACCGTCACGTCCACGCCCTTTTCCAGTCCGGCGAAGCCGAGCGGGCTGGCCCAGGTATTGTCGAGCACCGAGACGGCGCCCTTCTCACGGGCGATGCGGGCAAGTTCGGGTATGTCGCAGACTTCCATCGAAAGGCTGCCGGGCGCTTCGATCAGTACGGCGTGGGTACGTTCGCAGAACAGCGTTTCGTAGGTGGTGAGGTCCAGCGGATCGTAGAAGCGCGTCTCGATGCCGAAATCGGTAAGCATTCCCGTGCCCATCGAGCGGGTCGGGTCATAGGCGTTGTCGGTGATCAGCACGACGTCGCCCGGCCGCAGCAGGGCGAGCATGACACCGGCGATGGCGGCGACGCCCGAAGGATATATGACGGTGCCGTGGGCGCCGGGCTCGATCCCGGTCAGGGCATCGCAGAGCGCCCATTGCGTGGGTGCGCCGCGGCGGCCGTAGAAGAACCGCCCGTCCTCGTTGCGGCTCGGCCCTTCGGCCAGCGCGGCGGTATTCTCGTAAAGGTGGGTGCTGGCGCGCCAGACCGGCGGATTGACGACCGCGCCGGTCCATTCCTTGCGGCGTCCCCCGCCTACCAGCTTGGTAAGGGGGGCAAGGTCGTCAAAATTGTCCAAATCGCTCAAAGTGCTCTCCGCTCCTGAGCGGGTAGACCTAACGCGGTGGGGGGGCAGGGTCGAATGCTTTTTCCCCCTTAAGGTCCTGACTTTGGCAATGAGGAAAGAACGGGGCGCCTTCTACGCTGCGATGGGCGAATTGGGGCCGTGTCCGATGGTTCGGGCGGCTTCGATTTCGCGCACGGCCAGTTCGGCGTGGTCGCGCGGGCCGGTGTCGAGGCGGATCGGGGCAAGGCCCGAGCCCTCGCCCGGAACCCCGAGCGTGAAGACGCGGCGTTCCAGATGGCCCTGTCCGTCGGCGAGGCAGAGGCGCACCAGCGGCACGAATAGACTGGCCTGACCCTGGCGCATGACGCGAATGGCGTTCAGCGGCAATTGCAGTTCGCCCTTGAATGCGCGGGTTTCGCCGGGGGCAAGGCCGTCGAGGCTGTGGCGCAGCGGCAGGCTCGACGGATCGGGCGCGAGTTGCTCTGCCTGAGACAGGGAGGCGTGCGCGGAAATCATGTCTCCGAGCACGCTCCATGCCTGCGAAAGCCCTGCTTTCGGCCCCGAGAGCGTAAGGCGATATTGCAGCGTGGCATAGACCAGCGAAAGTCGCAGGCTGACCGGCTCGAAATGGACGGCGATGACGCCGGGGCCGGAAGGTGCGGGCAGCGGCGCAGGGCGTGGCTGCGGCTCGGGATTGCGTTGGGGGTCGGGATTGCGGGGCGGCTGCACGCGCGGGATCGGCGAGACGGTAGGAACCGGATCGAGCGCGGCGACGGCTTCGGCGGTAAGCGTGGCGTCTGCCGCGTCATCGACAAGTTCGTCCTCCGGCTCGGCTTCGGGCTCCAGGCCGGCTTCTTCCCAGGCGGTGGCCGGGGCGCGGCGTCGGCGCAGCAGGGCGAAGACGCCAATACCTGCCGCGACCAGCGCAGCGGGGATGGCGAGCCACCATTCCGGCCAATGTGCGGCGCTTGCGGGCTGGCTAATTTCGGGCTGGCTAATCTCGGGTTGCGCGGAAGGCGCAGGTTGGGACGAGGCCGTCTCACTGGGCGCCGGAAGGGATGGCATCGGCTCGGGCGATGGCGTCGCTGCGGATGAGGGCGCGGCGACCGTCGCCTCCTGAACCGGAGCCTGCGCGGGACGGGTCGGCGTGGCCAAGGGAGCCGGGACCGGCGCGGCGGCGCGAGGCTCCGGGCGTTCGGCGGCCCGAGGCGGCGGAGGGGGTGCCGCGATGGTCGGAGCGGGGATCTGAACCGGGGCCGGACGGGTAGAGGGCGTGGCAGCCGGTGCATCAGGCGCCGGAGCAGCCCCGGTGTCGCGCGAATTGACGGTGGGGTTCTGCGGATCGACCGGGCCTTGCGATCGTGGCGGGCTCTGGCCTTCCTGCTGGCCGGGCGGCAGGCTCCAGGTCGATTGCGCAAAAGCCGTCGTCGGTCCCGCCAGAAGGCCGATAACAAGCGCTGCGCGTGAAAGTGGTGTCGCGTATTTCGTCACAATGCCCCGCATCAAGCTCCCAGCCTCTGATCTGATCCCCAATGGACTACGCGCTGAACCCGGCGTTAATGCCGAAGGTCCGCGCGGCGAGACGTGGGCGATCATAGCCGAAATCATGCCCTTCGGGCAATGTCGCCGCAGCCGCTTTCCCGCAGGACGAGCAGCCTCTTTGCTTGAAGCTTGAACCTCGGCCACCTATCAAGGCGGTCATGACTGACACTTCCATGACTCCGCTGCATCTCGGCCAGAACAGCGCCCTGCCGGCTTCGCCTGAAGCTGCCGTGCTGGACTACGTTCCCAATCCGCGCCAGGGCAGCCTCTATCTCGTGCGTTTCGCCGCGCCGGAATTCACCTCGCTCTGCCCGGTTACCGGCCAGCCCGACTTCGCGCATCTGGTGATCGACTATGCGCCCGGCGAGACGATCGTGGAATCGAAGAGCCTCAAGCTCTTTCTCGGTTCCTTCCGCAATCATAATGGCTTCCACGAAGACGTTACCGTCGGCATCGGCCAGCGCCTGTTCGACGAGATGAAGCCGCACTGGCTGCGCATCGGCGGCTACTGGTATCCGCGCGGCGGTATCCCCATCGACGTGTTTTGGCAGTCCGGCGCCGCACCGGAAGGCCTCTGGGTCCCTGACCAGGGCGTCCAGGGCTACCGCGGCCGCGGCTGATCGCTTCCATAAGCAGGGGCGCCGGTTTGTGCCGACGCCCCTGTGCCCCCGGACTTTCCTTCAGGCGATGGCAGGCGCGAAACCCGCTTTCCCGAAGTCCGTGCCGGGATACGTATCTCGTCAATTCGCCGCTAACTGGATGCCGTTCACACGCCTGAGGTCGACCGTGCCCTTGCCGAGCGAGGCAAGCTGGCGGTTCGAAAGGCACTGTGCGTAGACCGTCGGCGCTTCCGCCTTCATCGCCGCCTCGGTGCTCAGGGCATCTTCGAGGCGAGCCGTGCAGGCCGCGCGGGATTCATAGGTCTGGACGGGCGCGGACAGCCTTTCGCAGGCTGATCCATCGTCGCTGCAACCAAACAGGGCGAGGGCGATGAGTGTGGCGCTCATTCTTCTCTCCTTTCAAGGGAGATAACGAGCGCCTTGCCGAAAATATCCCGCAAGCGGCGGAAAAGAGTCATTTTCAGGGCTGGAACCCTTGGCCGCGCCATGCGTAAATCTGCCTCATGGACCAGACCAAAGCCAAGCTCATCATCCGCCCCGCCGTCGTCGCCGATGCGCCGGCCATCGCGCGTCTTTCGGTGAAGGTCTACGGCAAGGCCGATGCTTTCACCCGTGCCGAGATCCGGGGGCAGATCATCAATTTCCCGGAAGGGCAATTCGTCGCCGAGTACGACGGCAAGGTCGTGGGGCACTGCGCGACGATGATCGTCACCGCCGGCCAGGCCTTCCGGCCCCATACCTGGGAAGAAATCAGCAATGGCGGCTATGGCCGTCCTCCCGCCGACGACGGCGACGTGCTCTATGGGTTCGAGGTCTGCGTGGACCCGGACTATCGGCGCCTGCGGATCGGCCAGCGACTCTATCGCAAGCGCAAGGAAGTCTGCCAGTATTTCGAACTGAAGGGGATCGCCTTCGCGGGACGGATGCCCGGCTATTCACGCCGCAGGCGCCAGTATCCCGATCCGGCGGACTATCTCCAGGCGGTGCGCGACAAGAAGGTCCGCGATCAGGTGATCCAGTTCCAGATGAACGAGGGATACGAACCGCGCGAGATCCTGCCCGACTACATCCCCAACGACAAGGAAAGCGGTGGCAATGCGGTCTTGATGTACTGGACCAACCCGCTCGCCCCGCGCGATACGGGCAAGGCGGTGCCGGGCTTCAAGGAACGCGTGCCCTCGAACGTGCGCGTCGCCACCGTCCAGTTCATGATGCGCAAGATCGAGAAGATCGACCAGTTCGAGGAGCAGGTCGAATACTGGATCGACGTGGCGGCCGATTACGAAAGCGACTTCGTGGTTTTCCCCGAGCTGTTCACGCTGGAACTGCTCTCGATCGAGGAGACCAAGCTGGAGCCTGCCGCCGCCATCGAGAAGATCGCGGACTATGCCGAGCGCTTCGTGGAATTCATGCAGCGCATGGCGGTGAGCTACAACATCAACATCATCGGCGGTTCGCACCCCACGCGCGTGAAGCTGGGCGGCGGCAAGAGCGAGATCCGCAACATCGCCTATACTTTCCTGCGCGACGGCGCCGTTCACGAGACGCAGAAGCTCCACCCCACGCCTTCCGAGCGGCGCTGGTGGAACATCAAGGGCGGCTACGGTGCCAATGTCATCCCCACCGATTGCGGACCGATCGGGGTGATGATCTGTTATGACAGCGAGTTCCCCGAACTCTCGCGCCATCTCGTCAACCAGGGGGCGCTGATGCTGTTCGTGCCGTTCTGCACCGACGAGCGGCGCGGGTTCCTGCGCGTGCGCTATTGTTGCCAGGCCCGCGCGGTGGAGAACCAGTGCTACGTGGTGACCTCTGGCGTGGTGGGCAACCTGCCGAACGTCGAGAACATGGACGTCCACTATGCCGAAAGCGCGATCCTGACGCCTTCCGATTTCCCCTTCGCGCGCGACGGCGTGGCGGCAGACACCGCGCCCAATACCGAGACAATCGCGATTGCCGACCTCAGCCTGGACGCCCTGCTGACGGCGCGCCAGTCCGGCGCGGTGCAGAACCTCAAGGACCGGCGCTTCGACCTCTACCGGGTGGAATGGACGCAGCAGTAGGAGTTCCGCCGTCCCGCCCGTTTCAAGCCTCTCAAGGCCCGCTCATCCTGAGCGGCCTTCGACAAGCTCAGGCTGAGCGGCGTTGTGAAGGTTACTTTCGGGCGAGGTTTGCGACGCGCCGCCGCGTCTCCGCGATCAGTTCGTCGAGGCTGCGGACCTGCTTCACGCCGTAGCGTTCGCCGGTGATGTCGACATTGCCCTTGCGCCAGAAGCCGGGCGGGCAGAGCAGCACGACTTTGCCGGAGCGGGCGTGAAGGCCGAGTTCAAGCAGGCTCACCGGGCTTTGCGAACCGGGCGCCAGGTACAGGACGATGACGTCGGCGCTATCGAGCGCGGCCAGTTCCCATTCGACCTGGCGGCGAAATTCCGGCTCGTTCGCTTCCGGCTTCCAGGCGGGATTCCAGTCGGCGCGGCGGGGGTTGAGCAGGACGACTTCTTCACTGTGCAGCGCCTCGATCACCTGCTTCTGCCAGTCGGGAGCCGAGCCCATGTCGATGCTGCCGCCCAGGAATACGCGCGGGCGCTCGTGACCTGAAGGAAGCGCCTCGGGTGAGGTGACGACGCGCGCGTCGGCCAGGGCAGAGGCGGGGAGCAGGGCGGCTCCGAGGGAGGCGGCAAGAGCGAAAGCACGGTTCATGGCGCGCCTCTAGCCACCATCGGTCGCCCGCGGCCAGCAAAAACGCTGCGTCAAAGCGAAATCCAGAGCGCGCCATAGGTGGGCAAGGTGGAGGGCGTCGCGCCATTGACTGCCAGCAATACCTCACCTGTGAGCGGCTCGGAAAGAGCAATCGGATCGGGCGAGAGGTTGAACAGGCAGCGCAGGCGCTGACCGCCTTGCGCGCGCTCGAAGGACAGCAGGGCGCCTTCGGCCTTGCAGTCCGTGAGTGGGCCATGACGAAGGGCCGGATGGCCCTTGCGCATGGCCAGCAGTTCCCGCGTGAAATGGAGCAGCGAGGCGGGATCGCTCTCCTGGACTGCTACGGCGCGGGCAAGATTCCCGGACGAAAGCGGCAGCCAGGGCGTGCCTGCGGTAAAACCGCCAAGGGGCGCGTCGTCCCACGGCAGGGGCGTGCGGGCACCGTCGCGAGAGAGCGTGAGCGGCCAGTTGGCAATCGCTTCGGGGTCCTGCAGCTGTTCGAAAGGGATCTCGTCCTGGCCGAGGCCGAGTTCCTCGCCCTGAAAGAGGATCACATTACCGCGCAGGGCCATGAGCAGGGCCATCTTCACGCGCGCGAAAAGGTCGCGCTGCCGGGGATCGGACGGGCCCCAGCGTGAGACGGCGCGCGGGGCGTCGTGGTTCTCGAAGGCCCAGCTCGGCCAGCCTCCGGTCTCATGCGGCGCGAGTTCCCAGCGCTGGAGCGTCCCGGCCACGAAGTCGGCGGTGAGGGCGGGGGCGTAGAGAAAGTCGAAGCCGTAGGCGCTGTTCAGGCGGTGGTCTCCGGCGGTATAGGCCCGGCGGTCTGCCTGCGGATGATCGCCGCCGATCTCGGCCACGGTATGGACGGCGCCGAACTGGTCGCAAAGCGTGCGCAGCCGTTCGACGAAGCCGGTCATGTCCGGGTGGGACTGGCTGTAGGTCTTGAGCTGGAAATCGAACGGCCGGGTGCGGACCCGGCCGTCGGCGGGGGCGGGCGGATTGTCGCGCAGCAGGGGATCGTGCATGGCATGGTTGAGCGCATCGAGGCGGAAGCCGTCCACCCCGCGCTCCAGCCAGAACCGTGCCGCGCCGAGCACCGCGTCCTGCACGGCGGGATTGTGCATGTTGAGCTGCGGCTGCTCTTTCAGGAACGTATGCATGTAGTACTGGCGGCGGCGGGCGTCCCAGGTCCATGCCGGGCCGCCGAATACCGATTGCCAGTTGCAGGGCGGCGTGCCGTCTTCCTTGGGATCGTGCCAGACATACCAGTCCGCCCTGGGATTGCCGCGATCGGAGCGGCTTTCCGCGAACCAGGGGTGAAGGTCCGAGGTATGGGCGTAGACCTGGTCGATGATGACCTTGAGGCCCAGGGCATGGGCATGGGCCACCAGCGCGTCGAAGTCCGCCAGAGTGCCGAATATCGGGTCCACCCCGCAGTAGTCGGCCACATCGTAGCCGAAATCGCGCATCGGCGAGGTGAAGAAGGGCGATATCCAGATCGCGTCCACGCCGAGACGCGCCACATGATGCAGGCGGCGGGTGATTCCGGCGAGATCGCCCACGCCGTCGCCATTGCTGTCCTGAAAGCTGCGCGGATAGATCTGGTAGATCGCGGCGCCCTTCCACCAGGGCGTGCCGCATTCGCCGGAAGCGCCTGCAAACGATGTGGAGGGAAGCGGGCCGTCTTGGGTTTCGGTCAGGCTCATGCGTACCTTCTGCGAAGCGGTTCGACCCATGCATACCATTGCCGTGGTCGCCGCGCGAATTTTTTGCGGCGCTGCACAATGGTGCTTGCCGCAAGGCGATGCTGTGCTAGCCATGATGGCCAAGCACGGGAAAGCACGAAGCCCGCTTCGCACTGTCCCGGCTCTAAACTACGCTGATCGCTCGGCTTTTTTCCAAGGTACAGGCGGCGGCAAGACCAGGAGTGTGCCCGTGGCTAGCGATCCTGTTTCCAGCAGCACGGCTGCGGTTCCCTCGGAAATGGACAAGCATATCGTGCGGGTGCTGCGCCAGCGCGTCGGCAAGGACGAACGCGCGGCCAAGCAGCATGACTGGTACACCGCCTCGATCCTCGCCCTGCGCGACGAGATCATCGAGAAGTGGATCGATTCCACCCGTCGCACTTACGATTCCGGTGGCAAGCGGGTCTATTACCTCTCGATGGAGTTCCTGATAGGCCGCCTGCTGCGCGATGCCCTTTCGAACATGGGCATGACCCGCGAGTTCGAGGCGGCCTTGCGCGCCCATGGTCTGGATCTTGCCGCGCTGGAGGAACTGGAACCCGACGCCGCGCTGGGCAACGGTGGCCTTGGGCGGCTTGCGGCCTGCTTCATGGAAAGCCTCGCGACGCTCGACATCCCGGCCTACGGTTACGGCATCCGCTACGTGAACGGCATGTTCCGCCAGCGCATCGATGACGGCTGGCAGGTGGAACTGCCCGAAACCTGGCTCGCCCATGGCAATCCGTGGGAATTCGAGCGCCTGGAAAGCACCTATCGCATCGGTTTCGGCGGAGAGGTCGTGGCCGAGGGCGACGGGGTGTTCTGGCATCCGGCCGAGCAAGTCGACGCAACCGCGATGGATACGCCGGTGGTGGGCTGGCGCGGCAAGCGGGTGAACACGCTGCGCCTCTGGACGGCGAGCCCGATCGACCCGCTTCGGCTGGACGCCTTCAACGCGGGCGACCATTTCGGCGCGCTGGCGGGGCAGGTGCGGGCGGACAGCCTGGTGCGCGTGCTCTATCCCGCCGATTCCAGCCCCGCCGGGCAGGAACTGCGGCTGCGGCAGGAGTACTTCTTCACCGCCGCCTCGATCCAGGACATCGTGCGCCGCCACGTCCAGTACGAAGGCGATATCCGCACCCTGCCGGACAAGGCGGCGATCCAGCTCAACGACACCCATCCCTCGGTGGCCGTGGCCGAACTGATGCGCCTGCTGGTCGATACGCTGGGCCTTGAATTCAACGAGGCCTGGGATCTCTGCCGCCGAACGGTGTCCTACACCAATCACACGCTCCTGCCCGAGGCGCTGGAATCCTGGCCGCTGCCGCTGTTCGAGCGTCTGCTGCCGCGCCATATGCAGATCATCTATGCGATCAACAGCCGGGTCCTACGCGAAGCGCGCAAGGCAGGGTGCAGCGATTCCGAAATCGCCGCGATCTCGCTGATCGACGAGGGCGGTGAGCGGCGGGTGCGCATGGCCAACCTGGCTTTCGTGGGTGCTCATTCGGTCAACGGCGTCGCCGCGCTCCACACCGACCTGATGAAGAAGACGGTCTTCGCCGACCTTCACAAGCTCTACCCGGACCGGATCAACAACAAGACCAACGGCGTCACGCCGCGCCGCTGGCTCCAGCAGTGCAATCCCGGCCTTACCCGCGTGATCCGGGAAGCGATCGGGGATGGCTTCCTGGACGATGCCGGGAAGCTGTCCGATCTCAACGCCTTCGCCGCCGACGGGCAGTTTGCGGAGCGCGTGGCCGAAGTGAAGCGCGGCAACAAGCTTGCCCTATCGGACTACATCAAGAAAACGATGGGCGTCCGCCTCGATCCCGATGCCCTGTTCGACGTGCAGATCAAGCGCATCCACGAATACAAGCGCCAGTTGCTCAACCTGATCGAGACGGTGGCGCTCTACGACCAGATCCGCAGCCACCCGGAGCGGGACTGGGTGCCGCGCGTCAAGATCTTCGCGGGGAAAGCCGCGCCGAGCTATCATAACGCCAAGCTCGTCATCAAGCTCGCCAACGACATCGCCCGGCGCGTCAATGCCGACCCCTCGGTAGGCGGGCTGCTCAAGGTGGTCTTCGTGCCCAACTACAACGTCAGCCTGGGCGAGCGGATCTTCCCGGCGGCGGATCTTTCCGAGCAGATCTCCACGGCGGGGATGGAGGCTTCCGGCACCGGCAACATGAAGTTCGCGCTCAACGGGGCGCTTACCATCGGCACGCTCGACGGCGCCAATGTCGAGATCAAGGAGCATGTCGGTGACGACAATATCGTGATCTTCGGCCTCACTGCCGAGGAAGTCGCCCACAAGCGCGCCAGCGGCTACAACCCGCGCGAAGTGATCGAGGGGTCGCGCGAACTCAGCCAGGCGCTCACCGCGATCGCCTCGGGCGTGTTCTCCCCGGACGAGCCCGATCGCTACAAGGACCTGATCGGGGGCATCCACGACCATGACTGGTTCATGTGCGCCGCCGATTTCGACAGCTATGCCGCCGCCCAGCGTTCCATCGACGCGCGCTGGGAAGACGTGGCCGGATGGCGCGCAACGGCGATCAGGAACATCGCCAATGTCGGTTGGTTCTCCTCGGATCGGACGATTTCCGAGTATGCCAAAGACATCTGGAAGGTCTCGTGAAGCCACCCGAAAGCGCCATAGAAACCCTTCTGCAAGGCCTCAACGCCGATCCGTTTTCCCTTCTTGGCGTGCATTCCGGCCCGGACGGGGTCTATGCCCGTGCGATCCTGCCCGGGGCGGAAACGGTGGAGGCCTTCAGTCTGGACGGTCGCCGCCTCGGCATGCTGGGGCAGGTGGACGCGCGTTTCCTGTTCGAAGGCAAGCTGATGGGCAAGCCGCAGCCGATCCGCTACCGCTGTACGGCGGGCGATAGCGATTGGCTGGTCACCGATCCCTATACGTTCGGGCCCGTGCTGGGCCCGGTGGACGATCTGCTGATCGCGCAGGGCACCCATTTCCGCCTGTTCGACAAGCTCGGCGCCCATATCATGCGGCACGAGGGCGCCAGCGGCGTTCATTTCGCGGTCTGGGCGCCGAATGCCCGGCTGGTCAGCGTCGTGGGAGACTTCAACGACTGGGACCCGCGCCGCCATGTCATGCGCGACCGCAAGGACATCGGGGTCTGGGAAATCTTCATTCCCGATATCGCCGACTACCGCGCCTACAAGTATCACATCGTCGGCGCCGACGGCATGGTCCAGCCGCTCAAGGCGGATCCTTTCGCCTTCATGTCGGAAATCCGGCCCGCCACCGCCTCGATGACGGCGCATCCGGCCAAGCTCGATTGGGGGGATGAGGCACACCGCGCGCATTGGGCCTCGGTCGATCCGCGCAAGGTGCCGGTCTCGATCTACGAGGTCCATGCCGGGTCCTGGCAGCGGGATCGGTTCAACTGGTTCCTGAACTGGGACGATCTGGCCGACCGGCTGATCCCCTATGTGGTCGAGATGGGCTTCACCCATATCGAGTTCCTGCCGATCAGCGAGCATCCCTACGATCCGTCCTGGGGCTATCAGGCGACCGGGCTCTACGCTCCCAGCGCGCGCTTCGGGGAGCCGGCCGGTTTCGCCCGCTTCGTGGACGGGGCGCACCGGGCCGGGATCGGCGTGATCCTGGACTGGGTACCCGCCCATTTCCCGACCGACGAGCATGGCCTCGTCCGCTTCGACGGCACCGCGCTTTACGAGCACAAGGATCCCCGGCTAGGCTTCCAGCCGGACTGGAACACGCTGATCTACAACTTCGGCAGGCGCGAGGTGCAGAGCTTCCTCGTCAACAATGCCCTGTTCTGGGCGGATCGCTACCATGTCGATGGCCTCCGCGTGGATGCGGTCGCCTCGATGCTCTACCGCGACTATTCGCGCAAGGAGGGCGAATGGATCCCCAATGCCCAGGGCGGGCGGGAGAACTGGGAAGCGGTGGAATTCCTGCGCGCCACCAACCGCGCCCTCTATGGCCAGCATCCCGGCGTCTTCACCATTGCCGAGGAATCGACCGCCTGGCCGGGCGTCACCCAGCCTGCCTATGACGTGAAGGATGGGGGGCAGGCCACGTCGCTCGGCTTCGGCTTCAAGTGGAACATGGGCTTCATGCACGACACGCTGCGCTACATGGCGCGCGATCCGGTGCATCGTCGCTACCACCACGAGGACATCACCTTCGGCCTGATGTACGCCTTTTCCGAAAACTATGTCCTGCCGCTCAGCCATGACGAAGTGGTCCACGGCAAGGGCTCGCTGCTGAACAAGATGAGCGGCGACGACTGGCAGAAATTCGCGAACCTGCGGGCCTATTACGGCATGATGTGGGGCTATCCCGGCAAGAAGCTGCTGTTCATGGGGCAGGAGTTCGCCCAGCGCCGCGAATGGAGCGAGGAGCGCGCGCTGGATTGGGAACTGCGCGAGGCGTCGTCCCATGAGGGCGTCCGCAATCTCGTGAAGGATCTCAACCGCGTCTACCGCGAGAAGCCCGCGCTTCATGGCGGCGATTGCGACGGCGGCGGTTTCGAATGGCTGGTCGTCGACGACAGCCAGAATTCCGTATTCGCCTGGCTGCGCAAGGCCGAAGGCGCCAGGCCGATCGCGGTGATCGCGAACATGACCCCGGCCATGCATACGGGCTATAGCCTGCCTCTGCCGCTCGAAGGAAAATGGAACGAAATTCTCAACAGCGATTCCCTTCATTACGGGGGAACCGGCAAGGGGAATTTGGGGCAGGTCAAGGCGGCGAACGGCCAGGCCGTGGTAACGCTGCCGCCCCTGGCGACGATCATGCTCGAATACGCCGGTTGAAGCGGCGACACGAAGGAGAGAGAGTGCAATGAGGACGCCAACCGGATCGCCACTCGCGCGCGATGCCATGGCTTATGTTCTGGCAGGCGGCCGGGGCAGCCGCCTCGCCGAATTGACGGACAATCGCGCGAAGCCTGCGGTTTATTTCGGCGGGATGAGCCGGATCATCGATTTCGCACTGTCCAACGCGATCAATTCGGGCATCCGCCGCATCGGCGTCGCCACCCAGTACAAGGCGCATAGCCTGATCCGGCACATGCAGCGTGCCTGGAACTTCATGCGCCCCGAACGCAACGAAAGCTTCGACATCCTTCCCGCCAGCCAGCGCATTTCCGAGCTGCTGTGGTACGAGGGCACGGCCGATGCCGTATTCCAGAACATCGACATCATCGCTTCCTACAGCCCGAAATACATGGTGATCCTGGCAGGCGATCACATCTACAAGATGGATTACGAGCTGATGCTGCAACAGCACGTCAACTCGGGCGCGGATGTGACGGTGGGCTGCCTCGTCGTGCCGCGCAAGGATGCGACGGCCTTCGGTGTGATGCATGTCGACGAGAACGACGTGATTACCTCGTTTCTGGAGAAGCCGAAGGATCCGCCGTCGATTCCGGGCGATCCCGGACACGCACTCGCGTCGATGGGCATCTATGTCTTCGATACCGAGTTCCTGTTCGAACAGCTGCGCCGCGATGCCGCCGACCCCGATTCCAAGCGCGATTTCGGCGGTGACATCATTCCCTACATCGTCAGGCACGGGAAGGCGCAGGCCCACCGCTTCACCAATTCCTGCATCCGCGCCGCCGAGGAGATCGAGGAATACTGGCGCGACGTCGGCACCGTGGACGCCTATTTCGAGGCGAACCTCGACCTTACCGATACCGTGCCCAAGCTCGACATGTACGACCGGGACTGGCCGATCTGGACCGATACCGTCGTGGCGGCGCCTGCCAAGTTCGTCCATGACGAGGAAGGTCGACGGGGCCATGCGATATCTTCGCTGATCAGCCAGGACTGCATCGTCTCCGGCGCGCTCGCACGCCGCTCGCTGCTGTTCACCGGGGTGAAGATGGGCAGTTACTCCTCCGCCAACGAGGCCGTGATCCTGCCCTACTGCAACATCGGCCGTCACGCGCGCCTCTCGCGCGTGGTGATCGATTCCGGGGTGCGAATCCCCGAGGGGCTGGTGGTGGGGGAAGACCCCGAACTCGATGCCCGCCGGTTCCGCCGGACGGATAACGGCGTATGCCTGATCACCAAGCACATGATCGATCGGCTGGGCCTGTGAGCAGAGGCCGGGGGGAATGCCGTTGAAAGTCCTGTCCGTAGCCTCCGAGGCCGTGCCGTTGGTCAAGACCGGGGGGCTGGCCGACGTGGTCGGCGCGCTGCCCGCCGCTCTGGCCGGGCACGGCGTGGAGATGACGACCCTGCTGCCGGGCTATCCTTCGGTCCTGAAGGGTCTGGGCCGCCTGCGCGCGGTTCATGCCTGGGATTCGCTGCTGGGCGTTCCCGCGCGTCTGCTGACGGGCAAGATCGGCGGTTATCCGCTGCTGGTGCTTGACGCGCCCGCGCTCTACGCCCGCGACGGTGCGCCTTATGCGGATGCGGCGGGGCAGGACTGGGCCGATAACTGGCAGCGCTTTTCGGCTCTTGGGCGCGCCGCTGCCGATATCGCCGGGGGCGCCGTGGCGAGTCGCGGCAAAGTCCAGAAATTCGATCTGGTCCATGCGCACGACTGGCAGGCGGCCATGGCACCGGCCTACCTCCATTTCGCACCTTACGGCGGCGAGGGCGGTCGCGTCCCTTCGATTGTCACGATCCACAACATGGCGTTCCAAGGCTGGTTCGGCGCCGAGGTCTTCCCGCGCCTGGGCCTTCCGCGAGAGGCCTGGTCGATCGACGGCGTCGAGTATCACGGCGGCCTCGGCATGCTGAAGGCCGGGCTCGCCTGCGCCGATGCCGTGACCACGGTGAGCCCGACTTACGCGCGCGAGATACGTTCGGCGGCGTTCGGCATGGGGCTGGAAGGCCTGATCGTGGCGCGGGGCAGGGCCGTCTCCGGCATTCTCAACGGGATCGACGCGGCGCAGTGGAATCCCGCTTCCGATCCTGCCCTGGTTTCTCCTTACGACGCTCGCAAGCTGGAACGGCGCAAGGCCAACAAGCGCGCGCTGGAGGCGGAGTTCGGGTTGGAGGCCGACGACGGCCCGCTCTTCATCGTCGTTACGCGGCTTACCTGGCAGAAGGGCATGGATGTCCTGCTGGAAGTGCTCGATCACCTCGTCGGGATCGGCGGGCGACTGGCGCTGCTGGGATCGGGCGATGCGGCTATCGAACAGGCTCTTCATGCCGCCGCTGCGCGCCATCCCGGCCGGGTCGCGGTCCGTATCGGTTACGACGAGGCGCTCTCGCACCGCATGCAGGGCGGGGGGGACGCCATTCTCGTGCCGTCGCGCTTCGAGCCTTGCGGGCTTACGCAGCTTTACGGATTAGCCTATGGCTGCATTCCGGTGGTGGCGCGAACCGGGGGACTGGCCGATACCGTGATCGATGCCAATCCGGCCGCGCTCGCGGCAGGCGTCGCTACGGGCATCCAGTTCGATGGCGTGCATTACGACGCTTTCTCGGCGGCTCTCACCCGCACGGTCGATCTCTACGGTCACGCCGAGCAATGGCGAGCGATCCAGAAGAACGCGATGAAGTGCGATTTCTCCTGGAAGGCGAGCGGGCAGGCCTATGCAGATCTCTATCGCGCGCTGATGGCATGAGGCCCTTGGGCGTCTCGCTCAGGGACGGCCGGACGCGGTTTGCCGTGCGCAGCCCGATTGCGGATCAGGTCTGGCTCTGCCTGTTCGACGGGGCGTCGGAAACGCGCCATGCCATGACGCGCGATGGCTCCGACTGGGTTCTGGAACTGCCCGGCGAGCGGATCGGCGTGTGCTACGGCTATCGCGCGTCGGGTACTTGGGCGCCGGAGCGGGGACTGTGGTTCGACCCCGCGAAACTGCTCGTAGACCCCTATGCGACCGAACTTGACCGCCGCTTCGTGCAGGATCCCCGACTTGGCGAGTTCGGGGCGGACACTGCGGAACTTGTGCCGAAAGCTATCGTCCAATCGCCGTTGGAGCCGGTCGCCCTGCAACCTGCGCATTTCGCGCGAGGCGGTCTGATCTACGAAATCAATCCGCGGGCCTTCACGCGCCTTCACCTCGACGTGCCGGAGCATTTGCGCGGAACCATTGGCGCTCTCGCACACCCTGCGATCCTCGCTCACTTGAAGAAACTGCACGTCACGGCGATCGAACTCATGCCGATCGTCGCCTGGATCGATGAGCGCCATCTGCCCCCGCTGGGGCTGGTGAATGCCTGGGGTTACAATCCGGTAGCCATGATGGCGCTCGATCCCGGTCTCTGTCCGGGCGGTGTCGCCGAACTGAGAGAAACGGTCTCTGCCCTTCACGCGGAAGGCATAGGCGTTCTGCTGGACATGGTGTTCAACCATAGCGGTGAAAGTGATGTCCACGGCGGCGTGATTTCCCTGCGGGGGCTGGACAACATGGCCTATGCCCATGCTCCCGACGGCAGTCTCATCAACGATACAGGCTGCGGCAACACGCTCGATTTCGCCAATCCCGCGACAAGGCGGCTGGCACTGGACGCGATGCGGCATTTTGTCCGATCCTGCGGCGTGGATGGCTTCCGCTTCGATCTTGCGCCCGTGCTTGCGCGCGGTCCGGGCTTCGATGCCGAGGCGCCGATCTTCGCTGAAATTGCAGCCGATCCCTTGCTCTCCACCCGAGTCATGATCGCCGAGCCGTGGGATATCGGGCCGGGTGGGTATCAACTCGGCCAATTCCCGGAGAACTGGCTCGAATGGAACGACCGCTTCCGCGACGATGTCCGCCGCTTCTGGAAAGGCGAAGAGGGCATCGGGATGCTCGCGACTCGCATCGCGGGATCGACGGACCTGTTCGGCGAGATTCCACCGGATGGGGCATGTCGTTCCGTCAATTTTCTGGCCGCCCACGACGGCTTCACACTCGCGGACACGGTTTCCTATGAGCATCGCCACAACTGGGCCAATGGCGAACAGAACCGGGATGGTCACGGCGAAAATTTCAGCTGGAACAACGGCGTGGAGGGGCCAACGCATGACGCCGAAGTGGTTGCATTGCGCCGTGCCGACCTGAAGGCCTTGCTCGGCACGCTATTCGCATCGACTGGCACGATCATGTTGACGGCCGGGGATGAATTCGGCCGCACGCAACAGGGTAACAACAACGCTTATTGCCAGGATAACGGTATTTCCTGGGTCGATTGGGAAAATCGGGACAAGGAACTCGAAAACCATGTTGCGATGCTCGCCGCATTGCGTTCATCCAATCTGGAGCAGTTTCTTCGCCTTTCGCCGGATTTTCAGTGGCTCAATGCGCAAGGCGGCGAAATGACGGTTCAGGACTGGGAAGCGCCGGGAGCGGACAGGCTGGAGTGGCGCGCCGACGGCTGGCAATTCACGATTGATCGCAAGGGCCGGAGAGTGACGATTTCCGCCCCGTCCTGAGCAGGCCGGAAATGATCGTTTCCAACCGTTCTCCCGCTCTATCCCAGGTCAATTCGCCAGCGCGCTTTCGGCCCCGTCCGGTTAGTTCGTCACGCAGTTGTCGATCTTGCAGAACCGCCTCGATCGCGGTTCTGAATGCTCGGGTATCGCCTGCGTTTACCAGCAGGGCGCCATCGCCGCAGACCTCTGGCATTGCTCCCGCGCGTGCCGCGATAACCGGGGTGCCGCAGTGCATAGCTTCCACTGGAGGCAGTCCAAATCCTTCGGTCAGAGACGGAAAGATAAAAACGGCGGCATTCTCATAGAGTGCGCGCAACTCCGCGTCCGATACGAAGCCAGTGAAAATCGTGTGCTCCGGCGGTTCCCAGCCCTTCTTTCGGTAGACTTCTGCGCCCGGCCCCCCGGCAACGACTAGACGAGGACCGCCCGACAAGTCGCTTTGCAAAGCTTCGAACACGCTGCGGATATTCTTGTAGCCCTTGGCGGTGCCGATCACCAGAACATAGCTGCGCGGTGTCAGGGCGTGACGGGCAAGAACACTGCGATCCGACGCGACATCAAGCAGATGATCCGTCCCATTATGCACGACGTCGATCTTTTCGAGACTGGCAATGCCGTGCGCGACCAGAGTTTGGCGGGCGAATTCCGATATGGTCAGTACCCGGCGCGCACGGCGACCGATCCACGGTAGGAGGTGGCGATAGGCAACGGCCTGTCTGCCCGAATAGTCTTTGGGATAGAGAAACGTCTGTGCATCATGGATCATCACCACGCTGTTGTTGTGGAGAAGCGGGGCCAGGTTGCAGAAATTTACCAGAAGGTTCCCCTGTGCATGCCGTGGCAAAGTGATCATTTCCCATCCTTGCCCATGACCAAGTCGGCCACGAACCTGGGTAGGTACAAGGCGGGAGAACTTCTGCGCAAAGTAAGAAGCATGCGGGGCCAAAAGGCGAACTTCATACCCATCTGCCATTCGCTTTACCAACTGATCGCAGTAATGCGCTGCGGTGCGGTGAACACCGTTGAGATTTCCGCCCAGAAACTTTCCGTTGATATCCAGGCGAGGCACGGTTCCGAAAGGATTGATGTCCAGCATGCAGCTACCCGGAAAACACTTCGAGGCTGAAGGCCCGCAGATGGGTGCCGACCAACAGTGTCGCCAGTCCTAGAAGCGCCGAAACGAGAAGGTTACCCACCAGCGTAATACTCGCTGAAAAGCCAAGCATCACTAGGCCGCGTTGACATAAGATTTCAGCCATAGGCGCACTGCGGCGAGGTTGAGAAAGCTC